>JBEKDK010000004.1:0-80406 GCA_050014395.1 Candidatus Acidiferrales bacterium
TGTTGGCTTTGCTCTCCGCGACGTTCGGTTCGTCGAACGGATCGATTCCCAGCACCGCGCCTGCGATCGACGTGGCCACTTCCCACTTGAAGAACTCGCCGCCCAAATCCTCTTCGCGCCCCAACTGGATTTCTACCACTGGCGCGCCGCGCTTCTTCAGTTCCGCTGTCGTCGCATCCAGCGCCGCGCTGTCGTCGCCCGCCAATCGTAGCGCCGCCACCACGCAGCCCTCGGCCGTGACGTCCAGCGACGGTGGAACACCTCCTGCGACCGGCACAATTCCCTTTAGTTCCTTGCCGGTGCTTTCCGCGATCAGTTGCTCGATCCAATTTCCCAACGGCACCAAGCGCGGCGTGGAGAGCAGTATCAGCTTGTCCGACTTCGCCAGCGCCGCCGCTCCGAGCAGCGCGCCGAGTTCGAGCGCCGGATTTGCGCCGCTCGCAGCATCGGGACCACACACAGCGCGCATAGCGATAGCGCGATCGAGTACAGCGCTCACGCTCACTCCCCAAAGCGCGGCGGGGACCAATCCGAAATATGACAGCGCCGAATAACGTCCGCCGATGTCTGCCGGATTCAGGAACGCACGCCGGAATCCGTTGTCACGCGCGAACTGCTCGAGGTACGAACCGGGATCGGTGATCGCGATGAAGTTCGCGCCCGAAGGTTTCACGCCCGCTTGTTCCAAACGCGATTGGAAATAGAGCGTCTGCGAAAGTGTCTCGATGGTTTGGCCCGATTTGCTAGCGGACACGAAAAGCGTGTGGCGCAAATCCACGGCGCGCTCGATCTCGAGCACCGACGCAGGATCCGTGCTATCGAGCACGAAGAACTTCCGACCGTCCGCGGCGCCGCGGCACGTGAGCGAGAAGACTTCAGGCGCCAAACTCGAGCCGCCCATTCCGAGCAGCACGATGAAACGAATTCCCGCCGCATTGATCTCGCGCGCGAATTCCGCGACGGCCGCGGATTCGGCGCGCATCGTGTCGAGCACGGGAATCCAGCCGAGCCGATTGGCGACGACTTTCGCCGCGGCCGGATCGTTTGGCTTCCACAAATTCGCGCCGCGCGACCAAATCCGCGCGATCGCGCGATCGTGTCGAAGCTGATTGCAGCGGTCAGCATAAAGCTTCTCGAAACGTCCGGGCGATATCACCTGTTGTTGCGGCGTAGTTTGTTTAGTGGAAGACACGATCGACCTCATTCCTGCGGAGATGAATTGCGCTGTTGCGCGTCCGTCTGTTGTCTCAAAATCCAGACAGTCTCGCAAGCAGCGCCACGAAAGTCTCGCACTCGATTCGATGCACGCGCAGTGTGGTAAGATTTTGTTTTGAATGAAATTGATTGGGCGGGCGGTGCCGGCCCCGGGAGGGTAGCTCTGTGGCAGATGATAGCTGTGGACCGACAAAACCTGCGGCGAGCGAGCCGCCGGCTCCCGGGACGCGCATGGTCCATTGCGTGAAGTTCGACAAGGACCTTCCCGGTCTCGATCGCCCGCCGTGGCGCGGCGAACTGGGAAAACGCATCTACGAGAACGTATCCAAGGATGCTTGGAAACTGTGGATCGAGCACTCGAAGATGGTGATGAACGAGTATCGCCTCAATCCGCTCGATCCTTCTTCGCAGAAAATCATGGAAGAGCAACTGCAGGAATTTTTCTTCGGCGAAGGCGCGAAGTTGCCGGAAGGATACGTTCCGCAGCGCGCCAAGAGCTAATTCCCTTCTCCGATTCCGCGAGCGGGCAAGCGGCCTGTCGCTGGATTTTCCACCGGCAACTCCGGGTTCAATTTGAAATTCAACTCCGCGTGCGCCGCGCGCAGCGCCGCTTCGGCTTCTTCCGGTTTTTCCGCACGCGCAAAAATAAAACCTAGATAGCTGGCGCCCTCGGGCCACGCGACGACTTTGTCGTGAAGGCGCGCGGTGATTTCGATCGCGTCAACGTGCTCGACGGCGCGCGCGCGGTCCAAGCCTTCAACTTCGTCGAGGATTCCGCTGGCCGGCACGGGGATCATCATCACGGCAGATGCGGCGCTTTCGCGCTGGGCGTCGCTGCCGGGCATACCGAGCGCGTGGCGCACGAGCAACTCCTCGAGGCCGATCCGCGCTTCGCCGAAGCGCAACGCTCGCGCGCAGAGGCCGCCGATGGGGCGCGGCGCGCACTCAATCACCCACGGGCCTTTATCGTTCCAGCGAAATTCGGCGTGGATTGGGCCGTGGCTCAAGCCCAGCGCCGTTGCTGTGCGGCGCGCGCATGCGGACAACTCCTCTTGCGCGGCGGCGGGCAAACGCGACGGCGTAACGTAAATCGTCTCCTCGAAGAACGGGCCTTCGAGCGGATCGGGCTTATCGAAGATCGCGAGGATGCGCAGATGACCGCGATCAATCAGACCTTCGACAGCGACTTCCGCGCCGGGCACATAGTCTTCGACGAGCAGACGATCGAGTTCAGGTTCGCGCGTCACTTGCACTTCGGGAGATTCAATCAACGCGCGCGTGCGCGCGACGGCGGCGCGGAATTCCTCGGCATTATTGGCGCGGATCACCCCTTGGCTGGCCGCGAGGCGCAGCGGTTTCACCACGCACGGAAAGTTCACGCGCTTCGCAATCTCATCGGGAGAGTCGGAGAGCGAGAAGGAGAAGAATCCGGGGACGGGCACGTCGGCTTCCGCCAAGACTTCGCGCTGGCGCAACTTGCTGCGGCAATTCTCGACAGACTCGGGCGTGTTGTAGGTGAGGCCGAGCGACTGCGCGGCGAGAGCCGCGGTGAGCGGCGCGCGATCGCCGAGCGCAAGGATTGCGGAGATGGGCGCGCCAGCGGCGTGCGCGCTCGCGCGGGCGCGATTGACGATTTCCTCCGCGGCGGATTCTGGATCCTCAAACGCGAGCGGCCAAGCGCGATCATTCCACGGATCGTCAAGCTGGTGGCAGCGATCCGTGCCGAGAAGGACTTCGACGCCGAGGCGCTGCGCGGCGGCGATGAAGCCGCGAGTTTGGTAGCCGAGCTTGCTTGCGAGGATTAGAAGCCACTTTTTTTCTGGCGAGTTCATGCGCGGCTCACACGAAACCGTCGATGGCGGCGACCGCGGTGCGAGTGGCGGGCGATGCTGCGGCGGCCTGCGCTGCGCCGATGGAGACGAACTGTTCGCGTGCGGGCTCGGCACAGCAATACCACGGCTCATCGAAATGCGGGATGGCGGCAAGTTCGCCTGGTGGCGGCTGCCAGATTGAATCTTCGGCTGCGACGCCTTCGGCCGCGGCGCGCCAGATCGTAGCGAAAATTTCCGCACGCGACAGCTTCGCGGCTTCGCTCCGCTCGACGATTTGCTGCACTTGGCGGCCGAGCGCATCGACGCGCGGATCGGCGTGGCGCCAAGGATATGCGAGGCCGGCGCGATCGAAGGGCTGAACGAGTTCCTGCACTTCCGGCAACTCGAGCAGGCGCGAGCCGGCAGGGATCAGCAGGCGAATCGCGAGTTGGATTGGCGGAACGTTGGCGACGAGATTGTTGTCGGCGATTACGCGCAGCAGATCTCGATAGCCGGAGAGCGTGGTCCAGGGCGTGAAGGGGACGAACGTCGGCTGAAGGATTAGGCCGAGTGCGCGGAAATTCGATGCAACGGCGAGAAAATCGGCGCGCGTGTGGCCTTTATCGAGGCGCGCGAGGATTGCCTCATCGACGGACTCGACGGCGCTGGTGACGAAGAGGCAGCCGGTCGCGCGAAGCTCGGGCAAAAGATCGGCGTGGCGGAGGAGATGCTCGATCTTTATGGTCACGTCGTAAGTGACGGCGGGAAACTCCCGATGCAGCGCGCGAACGATGGCGAGGGCGTGCGACGGGCCGTTGAAGAAATCGGGATCGCCGAAGGTGACGTGGCGCGCGCCGGCGGCGATTTGCTGCCGCGCGTCGGCGAGGACGATATCGCGGCCGACGACGCGAAAGATTCCGTTGTAAACCGGGACGATTGGGCAGTGGCGGCAGAGATGTTTGCAGCCGCGGCTGGCTTCCGTGTAGCCGGCGAGGATTTCTTCACCATTCGGCATTTGCAGCCGGGCGTAGCGATCGAGCGCGGGCAAATCCGCGCGCAGCGGAACGAGGAACTCTTGCCGCGCCATGGAAACTGGCTCGGCCGGTGCGTCTGGAACTGCCGGCTCCGTTTGCACGCCAGGCTCGCGAGTTTCGCCGCGCGCGAGGCGATCGGCTAGATCGGCGAGGGCGGTTTCAAACTCGCCGCCGAGGATCGTGGCGACGCCGAGCGCTTTGAGAAACTCCACGTTCATCGGGGCGTACAGGCCGTAGCAGCAGATGTGCACGCGGGGGTTCAGGCGGCGGACGCGCTCGATTTGCTCGGCGGCCAGGCGCGTCGCGGTGTGCATCGGGAGATGGAACGCGACGAGATCGGCGGCGCGCACCGAGTCTTCGTCGACGGATTGGCGCGAGAGATCGCGGCACGCGACGGTGTGTCCGCGGGCGGAGAGCCATGCGGCGGGCGAGGCCAAGCCGAATGGCGGGCGGCCGAGTTCGTAGGTCGAGATCAGAACGGCGCGCATGGTGGCGTCAGCGATCTTCCTTTCGCGAGCCATTGTAGATCATGAAGATGATCATCGCCCAAGCTGCAAAAGCGCCAATCGGGAGATTGGCCCTACTGCGGCGGGCAGGCGTTCCCAGGACGCGCGTCGCCAGTTGCAACTCGGGTTGCAACTGGACCCCCACCCCCGGTTTTTCTGGAAGTGTTGATTCTAGGAAGCTTAAAGTCAAAAATCGTGGAAGTGTTGATTATAGGAGACTTCAAGTGGCCGCTAATGAGCGAGATACAAAATGTGCGAAAATTCTTGGAAGTGTTGATTCTAAAGGGACTTAGGTGAGACCTAAGTCCTCTATAATCAACACTTCTGGGAAATGGTGCTAGTTGCAACTGACTGTTGCAACTGGCGGTTCGGAAGGGGGCGCCATTCGCTCCAGTGAGCGAACCGTTAATTGGACCAGGGCTGGGAAGCATTGCGGTAAGAGGGGAAATTTCAGATTGGAAATTTGAGATTTGAAACGCGGAGAAAACCAAAGGCGCACAGCGGGCAGAGACAAGCTCTGCCCCTACAATCGGAAAATGCTTGCGGCAGGAACGCCTCGCTGCATTCGTTCGCAAAGCGATGGGCATCGAACGGTTGCGCGCGGAGGAACCGAGGATGCGGCGGAATCGGTGCCGAAGCGACGGTGAGATGGGCTCGCGATTCATGTGACAGTATAGCATGGCGATGACACACATGTCAATATAGGCATGTGGTTATTCGAATAGAAATGGCATAACCGACGCAATTTCAATAGCGAAGAGGGATTCGTCGACTGCGAGGCGGCTCCCTCCTGCGGCGGGCAGGCGTCCGCGCAGACGCGGACGAGAAGAAAAAAGAGCCGCCTCTTCGCTCAGAATTACCCCGGGGTTCGATTGTCGCAAGTGGGGCCGCACGAAGATCACGGTGTGAGGATCGCTTCAATGTGGCCGGTCAATCGTCGCGCGATCAATTTATTGTGTTGGTTGGGGGAGCGAGGGGAATGGGGGGCGGACGGAGACGGCGGTGGCGGTGGGGAAATCGGCGGGGATGGCGTAGGTGACGGGGCGCTTCGCTAGCCACTGGATCGCGCGGGGAAGGATGGTTTGCACGGCGGCGCAGCGGAGGCTGGGGGGTTGGACGTCGCCGGGCCATACGTGGCCGTAGAGGGAAACATAGACGCGGCCGTTGCCATACCGGACGGTCCACTCGGTGGGCCAGTACAGGCCCTGGCCGGGCTTGGAATCTTGCGCGTAGGCGAGGACGTGGACGTGTTTCGCGGGGCCGCGCGTGTAGAAATAGACCTCCATGTAGGGCGACATCCACTGGCGCGGCATGCCGGCGTGGATGGGATCGTCGCCGAGGCGGGTGACGAGGCGATCGCCTTTGGGGCCGTGATTGGTGTCGCTGCCGACTCCGGGCGGGATGTGCACGAGCTTGCCGGTGGCGGGGTCAATGCGGATTGAGGCGCCGTAGTCCGCGGTGCGCCAGAGCAGGGCGACCATTTTTTCGTACGCTTTCCAGCCGATGAAGGCATTTTCCGCGGAGTGGAAAATGTAAACGCCGCCGCCATTGCGAACGAAATTCTCAAAATCTTTTTGCACGGGGACGGGCCAGACATTGGGTTTCTTGTAGTCGTTGCAGACCTGGATCACGACGTCGTAGTCGGAAAATTTCGGGCGCCAGGTGGACCAGGCGGGATCGCCGGGCGTCGCGGGGGCGGTGGCGACGGAGACGTCAAACAGGCCGGTGGGCTCGAGGATGGCGCGGATCATGGCGGTGGTTTGTTGCCAATCGTGATTGTTGTAGCCGTCGGTGATCAGGACGCGGATTTTGGGAGATTGGGCGCTCGCGGGGGAGAGAGTGCCGGCGAGAAGTGAGAGCGCGAAGCAGATTAGAAGACGATTCATTTTTGGTCTCCCCGTGGCGCGTGGCGATTGGCGGATTTGGAGCAGGTGAATCTTATGACGGGAATAGACAAATGCAAGCGGAACGTAGACGGATCCGGCAAGTCAAAAGATAACGCAGAGGCGCGGAGGGGCCAGAGGTTCGCAGAGATCGGAAAAGGCTAAGGGCAAAGGCAGTTTTCTTACCACAGAGGGCACAGAGATCGCAGAGGACTTAAAAGGGAGAGAGATGCGCGCGGGGCGCGGCGCTTTATTTTTTCTTTCGGGCGAGGAGTTGCTCGAGTTGTTTGATGTGGTTGAGGTCGTGGCCGGCCATCATGCGGACGAGATGCTCGATGGATTCTTGGCCGCGCTCGGCGTGCATGCCGAAGTGCTGCCATTGCTCGGGCGAGAGGGATTTCAGGAGCGCGACGTTGGCTTCGCGCATGACGCGGAACACTTCGAGCGACTGGCGCGCGTCGCGTTTGGCGTAATGGAGCGCGGCGGCCCAGGCGTCTTGGTCGAAGGCTTGGATGGGTGTGCCGGGGGCGCCGAGAATTTGGCGGATGCGCCAGGCGGTGACGGTTTCGGCGTCGGCGAGGTGCGCGAGAATTTCGGCGACGGACCATTTATCGGGAGCGGGGCGCTTGCGCAATTTCACCGGGGACTTTCCGCGCAGCAAGCTGGCGATTTTTTTCGGCGTGGCGGATTGGACCTTCAGGGCGTTCTGGCCTTCGACGTTGCCGAGGATGCGCTTTGTGTATTCTTGCGGAGTTTCGGTCATGGCGTTGCCTCTTTGCGGCTGACTTAGCCGGCGCGGGCCATTTTACACGGAAATACAGCGCACCGTCTTTTGCTTGCACATTGCCTGGAGAAGCGTGGTGAAGTGGCGGCTGACGCCGCACGTTTGGTAATTGGTGTCTTGAGCCGGTCCGAGCGGTGTGCTAGATTCCGGCCAACAGGATTCTGTAGGGACCCTGATATTTTGCACGCGCGGGAATGGCCGCGATCTACTTCTCGATAGGAAGGACACAGTCATGAAAAGCTTGGGCGAAATGGGCGCGCGCACGAACGTTGCGCGAATTGATCGATTCATTTCCGCGGCAGCGCTGCTGGGACTGGGAATTCTGCTGGCGGCGAGCGGCTGCGGGAAATCGCAACAACAAACGACGACTGCGCCAGCGGCTCCGGCGGCGGCTCCGAGCGCGCCGGCTGCGCCGGCGGCCGGAAGCAATGGGGCCGACACAACGTCGAAACTTGCCGCGGCCGATTGGGCGGTCAAGCAAGATCAGATTAAGAACGATCCGAATGGCCAGTGGGCGATCTCGGCGACGTCGTCCTCGAGCTATAACGATGCGCAAGGCGCACAACAGTGGTCCGCCAATCAGACGGTGGGAGCGCCGAACGTCGAGAAGTACGCCGACGATGGGAATGCTTGGGCGCCGAAGACGCAAGACACCGGCATCGAATGGCTCGATCTGAAATATCCGCGGCCGGTGCATGCGACGGAAGTGCGCGTGCGGGAATCGTTCAACTCCGGCACCGTGATCAAGGTGGAGCTGATCGACGATGGCGGCGCGGCGCACACGGTGTGGGCGGGGAACGATCCGACGACGGGGCTGAATTATCTGCTCGTCACGTTTCCGAAGACTGGGTACAAAACCTCCGAAGTGAAAGTCACTCTGGCCACCAATATCAGCCCGGTCTGGAAGGAAATCGACGCGGTGCAGTTGGTGGGGACAGATCAGTAGGCAGATCTCGCGCGGATCCGCGCGAACAAAACAAAACCAAAGAGTCCGATGGTGGTCCGTGCGGGCCGACAGGGGAGAACCCTGCCCTGCGGGCGCGGCGCGATTGCGTTATCATTGTGTGATCGACGCGAGATCGCGAAAGGACACGCAATCTTATGACATTGGCGCGCAAGAATTCGTTCGGCACACGGCAGACGCTGAAGGTGGATGGGCGCGAATACGACATTTTCGCGCTGGATGCGCTGGAGAAAAAAGGCGTGGGCGCGGTGGCGCGGCTGCCATTTTCGCTGAAAGTGCTACTGGAAAATTTGCTGCGGCAAGAAGATGGGCGCTTCGTGAAGGCCGCGGAGATCGAAGCGCTGGCTAGCTGGAAACCGGGGACGACAGCGAGCACGGAGATCGCGTTTATGCCGGCGCGGGTGTTGCTGCAGGATTTCACGGGCGTGCCGGCGGTGGCGGATTTGGCGGCGATGCGCGACGCGATGGCCACGCTGGGCGGCGATGCGAAGAAGATCAATCCCCTGCTGCCGGCGGAGCTGGTGATCGACCATTCGGTGCAGGTGGACAAATTCAATTCGGGGATGGCGTTTGCGTTCAACGCGGAGATGGAATTTCAGCGCAACGTGGAGCGCTACGGATTCTTGCGCTGGGGGCAACACTCGTTTTCAAATTTTCAAGTGGTGCCGCCGGACACGGGGATTTGCCATCAAGTGAATCTGGAATATTTGGCGCGCGTGGTGTTCGATCTGGCAGAGGACGGGCGCACGCTGGCGTATCCGGATTCGTTGGTGGGCACGGATTCGCACACGACGATGGTGAACGGCTTGGGCGTGTTCGGCTGGGGCGTGGGCGGGATCGAGGCGGAGGCGGCGATGCTGGGGCAGCCGCTCTCGATGCTGATTCCGGAAGTTGTGGGATTTAAGCTGCACGGGCGGCTGGCGCCGGGCTCGACGGCGACGGATTTGGTGCTGGTCGTGACGGAGATGCTGCGCAAGCTGGGCGTGGTGAATAAATTTGTGGAGTTCTACGGCACGGGGCTTTCGAGTTTGAGTCTGCCGGACCGAGCGACGATCGCGAACATGGCACCGGAATACGGCGCGACGATGGGATTCTTCCCGGTGGATGAAGAGACGCTGGCGTATCTGCGCTTCACGGGGCGCGATGCGCAACGCATTCGGCTGGTGGAGGACTACACCAAGCGGCAAGGAATTTTCCGCACGGACGCGACGCCCGATCCGGCGTATTCGCAAACGATCGAGCTGGATCTGGCGAGCGTGGAAGCCGCGATCGCCGGGCCGAAGCGGCCGCAGGATCGCGTGCTGCTGCGAAATGCCAAAACTTCTTTTGCGACGGCTATGGAAGGTGTGGCGCCGAAGCGCGCGGAAGTGCAGAACAACGGCGATCGATTCGAGCTGTCGAATGGCTCGATCGTGATCGCGGCGATTACGAGCTGCACGAACACGTCGAATCCTTCGCTGATGCTGGGCGCGGGATTGCTGGCGAAAAAAGCGATCGAGCACGGGCTGCAACGCAAGCCGTGGGTGAAGACGAGTCTGGCGCCGGGATCGAAAGTGGTGACGGATTACTTGGATGCTGCGGGCCTCTCGACGTATCTCGATCAACTGGGATTTCAATTGGTGGGATTCGGGTGCACGACGTGCATCGGGAACAGCGGTCCGCTGCCGGAGCCGATCGGCGCGGCGATCAAGGAGACGGGCCTGGTTGCGGTGTCTGTGCTGAGCGGAAATCGAAATTTCGAAGGGCGCATTCATCCGCTGGTGCGCGCGAATTATTTGGCGTCGCCGCTGCTGGTGGTGGCGTACGCGCTGGCGGGGCGGATGGACGTGGATATTTCGAGCGATGCGATCGGCGAAGATCGCGCGGGCAAACCCGTTTATCTGCGCGACATTTGGCCTTCGCCGGCGGAAATCGAGCAGGCCGTGCGCGCGGCGGTGAAGACGCAGATGTACTCGAAGGAATACGGCGAAGTGTTTCACGGCGACGATCGCTGGCGCTCGCTGCCGATACCGGAGGGCGATTTGTACGCGTGGAACGCGCAATCGACTTACATCGCGCGGCCGCCATTTTTCGACGGGATGCCGAAATCGCCGGAAGCGCCGGCCGACATTCGCAACGCGCGCGTGCTGGCGGTGCTGGGGCACAGCGTGACGACGGATCACATTTCGCCGGCCGGCTCAATTCAACCGGATGGGCCGGCGGGGCGCTACTTGATCGAGCACGGCGTGAAGCCGGTGGATTTTAATTCCTACGGCGCGCGCCGCGGCAATCATGAGGTGATGGTGCGCGGCACGTTCGCGAATATTCGTCTGCGCAATCAGCTTGCGCCGGGCACCGAAGGCGGCGTGACGCTGCATTTGCCTGGCGGCGAAGCGATGAGCATTTACGACGCGGCGATGCGCTATCAGAAAGAAGGCGTGCCGCTGGTGGTGATCGCGGGCAAGGAATACGGTGCGGGATCTTCGCGCGATTGGGCGGCGAAGGGGCCGCTGCTGCTCGGTGTGCGCGCCGTGATCGCGGAAAGCTACGAGCGCATTCATCGCAGCAATCTGGTGGGCATGGGAGTGCTGCCGTTGGAATTTGAGCCGGGGCAGACGCCGGCGTCGCTGGGGCTCACAGGGCGGGAGAAATATTCGATCGAGGGAATCGGCGCGCTTTCGCCGCGCAAAAAAGTTACGGTGCGCGCAACCGACGATTCCGGCAAGACCACGACGTTTCAAACCATCGCGCGAGCCGACACGCCGGAAGAAGTCGCCTACTACCAGCACGGCGGCATCTTGCGCTACGTGCTGCGGCAAATGCTGTAAACCTGCGAGCGCACTTTAACCGTGAGTCGCAGAACCGCCTATTTCGTTTCACTGCTCAGTGCCTTAACGATTGTGGCGAGCCCGCGCAACGCCGCGGCTGGCGTGCAGCCGTGGATCGAAATCCGCAGCCCGCATTTCCGAGTTCTGACGAACGGCAGTGTGGACGACGGGCGGCGCGTGGCTTTCGATTTTGAAAAACTGCGCTACGTTTTCGCCACTCAATTTCCTCATTACCGGCTGGAGTCGGGCGCTCCGTTGCTGATTTTCGCGCCGCGCGATCTGGCGTCGGCGGAAATCGTCGCTCCGGCACTGGTGAGCGTTAAAGGTGCGGATCAAATGGCCGGCTTTTTCACGCACGGATGGGAAAAGCAGTACGCCCTGATTCGCCTAGACACGATGAACACAATGGGAGAGGCGCCCGTCTTCCACGAGTACACACATTCGATCCTGCACATGAACGTGCATTGGCTTCCGACATGGTTAGACGAGGGTATCGCCGAGTACTACGCGTACACTCGGTTCGATGGCGATAAAATCCTGCTTGGCGTTTCCACCCAGCGCTATCCAATCATCTCCACGGGCACGCCGATTCCGATCGAGACGTTGCTCGACGTGGATGAAAGCTCGCCCTATTACCATGACGCCGACAAAGTGCAAATGTTCTATGGCGAATCGTGGGCGCTGGTGCATTTTTTGACGCTTACCAAAGGCATGGGCCGCGGCGAGAAGATCAACAATTTTTTCCGCCTGCTGCAGTCGGGGACCGATCAGAAAACGGCGTTTGTGCAGGTGTTCGGCGATTTCGCGAAGATGAACCGCGCTCTGGATACTTACATGCGCGGCCAATTTATTTATGGCGTGATTCCGGCTCCATCCGGGCTCGACGAGAGCACGTTCACGACAAGAACGCTGAGCGCCGCGGAGACAGAGGCTGAACTCGCCGGCTTCCAGCTATGGCGGCACGAAATCGCCACCGCCGTGCCGCTGGTGGCGCAAGCGCTGCGGGACGATCCGACGCTCGGATTCGCGCACGAGGAGGCGGGGTTCCTTCTTTTCCAGGATGGAAGGACTGAGGATGCCGTCACTGAGTTTTCAAAAGCGTACGCGCTCGATCCGGGGCTGTATCTATCGCTGTTTGCCAAGACCATGCTTTCTCCCATCGCGAAATCGGACGCCGCGGATGACGAAAAAGCCTTTCGGGCGGCGCTGGCGGCGGTCCTGCAGTTGAATCCGCAGTTCGCTCCCGTATACGTTCAATTGGCCCGGCTGGACGTGAAAGCAGGCGACCTGAACGAAGCGCTGCAATTTTCGCAGAAGGCAGAAGCGCTTGAACCGTGGCGCGCCGAGTACCGTCTGGAAACGGGCGAGATATTTTTGAGAATGGGGCGCGGCCCGGAAGCCGCGGCTATCGCTCGATTTGTTGCACAGCGTTGGTCGGGCACGGACCACAACGAAGCCGTCGAACTTTGGAACGAAGTGCCTGCGGATCAGTGGCCGGCAAGCGAAGCGCTATCGGACGCTCAGGCGCAAAATAGCGAGAAGGTGACAGGGTTCATCGAATCGGTGAACTGCCGGGCACAAAGTCAGCGCATGGATTTTGTCTTGGATCATGGCGGGCAGACCCTCACGTTCCATCTCAAGCAAGGCTTCGAAGGCGGCTTTTCCGATACGCTGTGGTACGGAGAGGACCACTTCAGTTTTTGCCACAACTTAGAAGGCTTGCGAGCCGTGGTGTATTATCTGCCGCCGTCGGATGCGTCCTATACCGGCGACGCGGCGGAAATCGATATCCGCAACGACCTGCCGGCGCCAGCATCAACACCCACGCCAACGCCCGCGACGACGCCGCCCCCGGGCCACTAAACTTCCCGCGCTGTTGTGAAGATTGAAATGTGAACGACGCGGTGGCGCGCCGGCGCGCCGGCACGCCCACCGAGCCACTGTGGAATCGCGCTACGCGCCGAAGGCTTGTTTCACGGTCGTCTGGTTCAGGTACCACACGATCAGAACGTTGATCGCGATGCGGACTAGCGCCCAGAAAACCAAGAACATGGCGAAGTGCATCATCAGCGGGAGCAAGGACAAAAGTCCGCCAATCGCGCCGAGAACGGAAAGTACCATTGCGACGACGCGCGCCCAATTCTTCAGGCCGATCAGGCCGATGGCGACTACCAATGCCAGCGCCGCGAACACCAACACAATTACTCCGATAAACGCTCCGATTCCGCCGGCGAATCTGCCGCCGACCGGCACGCCCCATGCCGCAGCGTGTGTCATCAAAAGGCCGCCGAAGAAGAAAGCACCCAAGGCGACGAGAACCATAAAAACCGCACTGATAATGTAGAGGGCCGCGATCAGGACTACTCCCGTAGGACGTTGCATCAGCTTACCTCCGTGTAGGACTCGTGGATACTTTGGGAGAATCTGGCCTGGAGTTGAGGTTGCGAACGAAAGCTATGTCAGATTGCGGGCAACGTCAAGCGCGGTTTCGCGGTGGCGCGGCCTTCGAGCTGGAGCGGGCGGCCTTCGAGCCGGGACGCGAAACGGGATCCGGCTGCGCATCGCCGTGCGCGCGCACAATCCAGAACAGAATCGCGCCAGCGAGAATCGAGCCGAGACTGGCGGCTTGCGCATTGGTCATGCCGAAAAATGAGCGCGGATTGATGCGGATGAACTCGATCAGAAAACGCGCGATGCCGGTGAGCACCAAATACGCGGCGAAGACGATGCCGGCGGCGCGTGCATCGCGAATGGCGCGCGCGCCCAAGCGCCACAAAATCCAGAAGATCACCAGTTCGATCAGGAATTCGTAGATCGGCGTGGGATGGACGCGCTGCGTGGTGGGCACGATGCCGTTGGGAAAGCTCATGCCCCACGGCAGCGACGTCGGCGTGCCGTAATCGCCGTCGCCGGAAATCAGGCAGCCGATGCGGCCCACGCCGTAGCCGATGGCCGCGGCCGGCGAAGCGGCGTCCAGCATGGTGAGGATTTTGATTTTGTAATGCCGCGCCAGCCAGACCAGCGCGATGAATCCCGCGATCACGGAGCCGAACCACGCAAAGCCCATCGTGCTGAAGAGCAGCGGCCAAGGATCGGCGAAAAATTCGCGCGGGCTTTCCATCAGGTGATAGAGGCGCGCTCCGGCGAGACCGGCGAGGCCTGTGATGCCGACGACCGTCTCCGCGTCAATCGGCAGCGCGCGGCGGCGGAAATCGGCGCGCAGCACAAAAAACGCAACGAGCAACGCCGTCGCCACCAGCAGGCCGTACGTGCCGAGCGTGATGGGACCGAGATGGATGAACGGATACATTGTGAATGCTCTAAGAGCCGAACGCGCGTTTCAGCGCGAGCCACGGCAATTGCACAATCGTCAGCGGATGCGACCACAGCCGCTTGGCCATCAGCCACGGATGGCGGTGCAAGCGGCGAATGCCGCCATCCGCCGTCACCATATGCGTTGCGTCTTCGATGGTATAGAGATGCCACCATCCCCCGACGAGCGCGCGGCTGCGCTTGGCCTCCGGGCCCATGAACACGCCGTTGGAACCCTGTGGATGGTGCGAGTAATCGTGATTCTGATGAATGGCCATCACGGCGGCGCTCGCGTCCACCACGCCGGCGCCGCGCGAACGAGCCAGCCACACCAAATAATTATCGTAGTACGGGCGGCCCACCGGAAGCGACAACATGCCGTCGAATAGACCTCGGCTGAACGCGAAATAATCGACGAAGTTAGCGTTACATTGCTCGCCAGCCTTCATGACTTCGCCGCGCAGATCCACCTGCCAATTGAGTGCGGAGAAATCGAGCGGCCGCGCGAGGTCCAAATTCCAGCGGCGCCCGACGACCAGAAAACGTGAGCGCGATGCGGCCACGCGCTCGATG
This sequence comes from Candidatus Acidiferrales bacterium, assembly GCA_050014395.1. Lineage (GTDB taxonomy): Bacteria > Acidobacteriota > Terriglobia > Acidiferrales > UBA7541 > DASPOJ01. Next base: position 14,890 of record JBEKDK010000004.1, read on the forward strand.
GCGACGGGAAAATCCGGCAGAAGGATGATGTCCGCATTGCAGTAGACCAGCGTGCGGCCGGTTCCTTCGCGTGCGGCGCGCGCGAAAAGATCGTCAACCAGCGGCGTACCGAATTCGTTCCGGCCGATTTCGGGCACATGGCGCACGCCGAGATCGCGGGCGGCCTCGGCGGTTCCCTCATCATCGCCGAACAGAATCACGTCGGGGCGCGGCGTGAGCGCGGCCCAACTGGCGATGGCGTTGCGCTGGCGCATGGCGGTCGATCCGCGAAAAGGTTTGGGCATGCCGCAAATCGTAAGGGCTGGCGACGCCGTTGGCGACGATGCGGGAGTTAGCGTCGATTTCGGCATGAGGAGATGCGAGCGGAACGCACGAAATTGATCTTATCTTGCGCGAATCGAAGGGGCAAGAACGACGCGATTGGCAGGATCGTCTAGCCGCGCTTCCTGATATGCGTTTTGAATGCGATCTCCCGAATAAAATTCTGGCAGGCGCGCCTGACTCTGTTCCGGAGTAGAAGGGGCTTGGTGTGCGCGTTGTATCCGGAGTTGATGAACCTGGGATTGATGAAAATGTGTCCGCCATTCTCTTTGATTTTCTTGTGAAACGGGACGTTGTCGCAAACCTCCTCGCCCGTTTCGGTCACTCCGGCATATTCCGATGCGATCATTACGTCCTTGCGATAGATCGCGATCCCGCCAAAGGCGGCATCGACTTCAATCCAATCGGCAGTTTCCGGAATCACGATCATTTTGGAATGGACAGCTGTAACGAGAGCCTTCTCGCGTCCTACGTTATTTCGCAAGAGCGATTTGTATTCAGACCAGCAATCGCCCGGACACCACTCGGGATGGCGCAACGACCAAATATCGTAATAGGGCCCGCGCTGATTGGCGGTGCAAACGTCCCAGCCGGTTTTCTGGAAGCACGACCAGAAGGCTTCCGGGGTGATCGATCGGTTGAGCCCGTCCAGGTCGGCGACGACGACGTAGTCGATATCTTTATAGATCGCGTTGGTTCTCAGTTCATCAAGGTAGCGATTCCTGCAAAATGCAATTCGGTTGGTACGGATCGGCATTCCGGGGAGCAGATTGCCGACGGTAATGAAACGGAAATTGCGAACTTCGGTTTGTAGCTCGTGCAGTTTCTCGACAGTGTTATCGCTGCTATCGGATTCGACGATCAACCAGTGCAGGCTGGCACATTGCCCGACAACGGCGGAGAGCCTGGCAACGTCTTCTTTGATGGCCTGGCCACAATTGCGCACAACACCGGCAACCAGAATGTTGATGTTCCGGATGTCTCCGCCATTATTGAACTGGGGATTGTCGACCAATTGGCCGGGCTGATGCGCTTCAGTTGTCATGGCTTTCAAATGTTACGCTTGGCCGGCGCGCCGAGCAGCACGCATGAATTTCATCTTAGCTTGGCCGAATCCAGGCGGGCAAGTCCGGCCGGGCGGCAAGACACCCGCGCTTTCGCCGTGGGCCAGTTCTCGCCATAAGAATGACCGTTTGAACATCGGCGGCGGGGCCGCAGTTGTTCCTAGCGCGCTGCGGCGGGATAATTCCATACGTGATTTACCGAAGCGCGCCCAGCCGCGCCCCGAGCGTCTCCCGACTGGGCCGTCGCCGAACGGAAATCTATATTGCGAGACGTGTGTCGCGCTAGCGCGTGGCGGTTCGAAGCTTCATCGGAAGGGCGAATCGGGAAATGCAATTTAACTCAGGACCGAGAACCTCGCGGCTGCGGACGGCCGCTGCAGGACACGATGAGCGGCGGCGCTCCGTGCGGCATACGATTTCGGCCGTCGTGCAAGTGGTGGATTTGGGATCGGGAATGCGGCTGACGACACGCGCATCCGATCTGAGCGTGGGCGGTTGCTACGTGGAGGCCCTCACACCTTTCGCCGTTGGAAGCGAAGTGCGCGTCGGGCTGCACAAAGATAACAACGTAATCGAATTCAATGGGAAGATCGTCTATTCGAGTCCCGGCCTGGGCATGGGAATCGCGTTCACAGAAGCTGAGCCCGACCATCAGGCTGCCCTTGAAGAATGGCTGAATACGCTTCAGCAAGAAAAGCTTGGCGGCCCTGCCCCGCACCCAGCCGTGTCCGCCGAATCGACAGCGCCGGCCACGCCGACCGCATCGGCCGCTCCGGCCACGCCGCGATCTTTCGCATTTACCGCCGCCGGGCCCGATGCGCGAGCGGTTGTCACGCGCCTTGTGCATTTGCTCGTCGCCAAAGGCCTGCTGAGCGAAGACGACGCCGAGATGATTCTGCAGCACCGCCAGCCGGTCATTTAGTCGCTCGTTCCCGCCGATCGCGGACAGCAGCTTGCGCTCGCACCGGCAACCAAGCTATCGTGTTTGCGACCGCCTCCTCCCATGAAGCGCATTTTATTGATCGAGGACGACCGCGATATCGTCGAATTGGTTCGTTACAATCTTTCGCGCGAAGGGTTTGACGTCGTTTCCGTGGGCGACGGTTCCTCAGGGCTTGCGCAACTCCGAAAATCCCCGCCCGATCTTCTAATACTCGATCTAATGTTGCCGAAGCTGCCCGGCCTGGAAGTGTGCAAGGAAATTCGCCGCGATCAAAAACTGAATCGGTTGCCGATCCTGATCTTGAGCGCGCGCGGAGAAGAAGCCGATCGCGTTCTGGGCCTGGAACTCGGTGCGGACGATTACGTAACCAAGCCGTTCAGTCCGCGCGAACTGCTGGCGCGCGTGAAAGCGCTGCTGCGCCGGCTGGAGCCGGCCGCGGCGGAAGGCGAAAAGCTGATCACGCGCGGGGAGCTGGCGCTGGACCCGGCGTCGTTCCGCGTGACGCGCGACGGCGACGCCGTGCCCATGAGCACTTTGGAATTTCGGCTGCTCTACTTTCTGGCCTCGCATCCCGACCGAGTTTTTTCACGCGACCAATTGCTCGACGCGGTGTGGGGCTCAGAGCGATTCGTGACCCCACGCAGCGTGGACGTTTACGTGCGCAGAATTCGCAAGAAGGTCGAACGCGATCCCGAGCGGCCGGTATATCTGAAGACGCTGCGCGGCGCCGGCTACATTTTTGAAACCCGTGCGAATTAATCTTTTTTGGCAACTGGGACTCTCCGTCGCCGCGCTGCTGCTGGGCGTGGTGGCGGTGCTCGATCTGTACGCCGCGCGGCTGCTGCAACGCCAAGCGCTGGCCGCGGCCGATCAGCGGCTCACCGCGCTTTCGCAAATAGCCGTCACGCGCTTCCCGATTGACGCGGACTTGGTCCCTTCCACGGCCCCGAAAAATCCCGCCAGCCGCGCGCAGCTTGACGCCTGGGTGAATTGGGTGAAGCTGAGCGGCACGCGCGCGACGGTGATCGCCGCGGACGGTACGGTGCTGGCCGATTCCGACAGCGATTTCCATACGATGGAAAATCACGCGGGGCGCCCCGAAGTAATTCAGGCGCTGGCCGAAGGCGCAGGCGAATCGGTGCGCCACAGCGCGACGCTCAGCGAGGATCTGGTTTATCGCGCGGTGCGCTTTCCGATTCCGACGGGGCCGCCGATCGTGCTGCGATTTGCCGCGCCGCTCGAACCGATCGAGGCAACGCTAGGCGAAATTCGCCGGCGGCTGATTCTTGCGACGCTGCTCATTTTTGCTCTGGGCGGATTGATCGCGCTGATGTTCGCGCGGAATTTTTCCAAGCGCGTCGATCGCCTGAAGGAACTTTCCGAGCGCGTGGCCGCAGGCGATTTCCACACTCTGCCAACGGACCACTCCGGCGATGCGCTGGCCAAACTGCGCGGAACGCTGAACGCCACCGCGCAGCAACTGGAGCGCACCATCGGCGCGCTGCAGCAGGAGCGTAATCGCTCCGCGGCGATTCTGGCCAGCATGGCTGAAGGCGTTGCGGTGATTGACGCGCAGGAACGCCTGGTTTTCTGCAATCAAGCCTTCCGCCGAATTTTCCGATTGGGCATGGCGCCGGCTGACGGGCGGCCGATGATCGAACTGGTGCGCGAACCTGAATTGCTGACAACCGTGCGCCGCGCGCTCTCTGGAGCTGCGCCGGAAGCCGGGGAATTGGAGCGCGGCACCGTGCTGCGGCAAAGTTTTCGCGTGACGGCTTCGCCGCTGCAAGCCGGTGAGACCGGCGGCGCGGCGCTGGTGCTGCACGACATCACCGACCTGCGGCGTCTGGAACGCGTGCGGCGCGATTTCGTGGCCAACGTCTCGCACGAATTCAAAACGCCGCTGACGGCCATCCAAGGATTCGCGGAAACGCTGCTGGGCGGCGCGCTGGAAGATCAAACCAACAATCGGCGATTCGTTGAGATCATTCGCACGCACGCGGCGCGTTTGGCGCGTCTGACGGACGACCTGCTGGAGCTGGCGCGCATCGAGTCCGGGCGAATCGAAATCGACCGGCGCGAAGTCTCGATCGCGGAAGTGGCCGAGGTGTGCGCGGAAACCACGCGGCCGCGCATCGAGCACAGCGATCTACAACTCGAATTGCGAATCCCAGAAGATTTGCCGCACGTTTCCGCCGATCCGCGGCGCTTGCGTGAAATACTTCAGAACTTGCTGGACAACGCCACGCAGTACACGCCGCGCGGAGGCCGCATTTGGGTGGAAGCGCGCGTCACAACCGTCGCGGAAGCCGGCAAAGGCGCGTTTTCCGGCGTCGTTGTCACCGTCGGCGATACCGGCATCGGAATTCCGCAATCCGATCAGCAGCGCATCTTCGAGCGATTCTATCGCGTGGATGCGGCACGCTCGCGCGAAGCCGGCGGGACGGGACTGGGCCTGGCGATCACGAAGCACCTAGTGGAACTGCATGGCGGGCGGATATGGGTGGAAAGCGAAGTGGGCCGCGGCTCCCAATTTCATTTTTCGGTGCCCGTAGCTGCATAATCCACGCTGTAGATACTACACGTAGAATTCACCGCGCCTTCACGCGCCATTCAAATTCAATTTCTACAGTGGAGTCACCCGGCGACCTGGTTTAAGCGGTTCTCCGCTACCGCCACCAAATGGTCTCGGGATTTTGGCCCACCACGGGGCCGGTGTTACCCGGCACCGGCCCCACCCCTAACTTAAGCCGTGTTGTTCTAGCGTGTTAGCAAGCTGCGGAAGAACTGTGCCGTTTCGGAACTGCGCTCTCAGTAGTTTCCGGTCATTTCGAGGACGGCGCCGCCGTCGGTGGCGAATTCCTCGGCTCGCGGTGGATTGCCTGCGCGCAGTGTGAGCCGCGCTAGCGCCAGACTGTTATTGGCGACTTCAAAAGTGCCGGTGCAATCGGTCTTGGCGTAGGGCAGGCGATGCACGGATTGGCCGCCGCCTTCGATTTCCACGTCGATCGACGCCGCGGGAAAATCCGCGCGGAAAACCCAGCGCATGGCTTTCGGATCGCGGCAACTCTCGCGCAGCTTGCCGGAGACGTATGAGCGGCCTTCGTGCCAGAGAATCGCCTTGCGGAATACCAATCCAAGCGGCATTTCATAGACGAGGGCTTCGAATGTGGAAAGACGCCCATCGGGCTGCGGAAAACACGCGTGCGTCCACGTCCAGAAGTTGCGATGACGAAAACCGCAGTTGTGGCCCTGCACGCCGAAGCCGAGAGGATCGCCGCGAAAAACTTGATCGTCGAAATGAATTTCGCCGGAGAAAACAGCGTCGGAGTGCGGAGTGCGGGAGAAACCGATCCAGCCTTTATTGCTCAGCGTGATTCCGAAATTGGCGCGATAGCGCAAATCCCAGGAGAGCTTGTGACCGCGAATTTTGAGAGCGCCCCGGCATGCGGAATCCTCGATACGGTTGGGGCCCGCTTCGAGAAAAAACGGATCGCCGCGGGCGCTCACGCGCAGCGCTTCGATCGGAAATTCCTGGATGAAACTTTCAGGCGAGCCGCCGCGCGGAAACCACGTCGCCCAGATTTGCACGGGCGCCGCGCGGGGCACGCCGGGGCAGCCTTTACGTCCCGGATTCGCCAGGAGATAGCGCAACCACCACGCGCCGGAGCCATCGGCCAGGCCGAAGCGCAGGAACCAGGATTCATAGCGGCGGTGCATGCCGAGCCGCGTGTAGGGATTATTCAGCGAAGCCATGGTGCTTAGGAAATAGTGTAGAACATTTCTGGCGGCGCTTGAATATTGTGCGTGCAGGGAGGGAGGGCCGCCCCGGGCGGAGAATCGAGCGTGTTCGATTCCCCGCCCCGAAGCGGAGATAGACTGCTATTGGTTTATGGCAGCGTGTAGCGCAAGTCCACGTAGACCATGAATAGGTGAGCATCGTGGGGTGCGCCGGTAGCGACGAACCACGGGGCGCGCGTTAGATACGACCCTTGAGTGATCAGCGAGACGGCACCATAGTTCGGGTTTTTGAAGAAGGTTTGAATTACACCAATCGTCGCTTCCTGAATGGAGCGATTTTGGCTGTTCGGTCCGCCAGAGTACCCATAACCTTCAAGCTTGGTTGAGGTGCTGGCAGGATCCTGATAGAAGGCACGTCCGAAGTAGTCTCCGCCATAGTATCCGTAGAGGAATGACTTCGGTGTGGCCTGCCATTCGAAGCCGGTGATCGTGGAACCGGCCTTCAACGGGACGGGAAGAAACGAAGATGTGGTGGTGAGTTGCTGGACCACCAAATCCGGCCCCCCCGCTTCGAGGTACCGGCCGCCTCCATCGCTCCAGTAGCCCGTGCCGATCCAGTGGAAATTCTTCACGAGTTCGAGGTTCAAGTTCGCCTCGATTCCACCGCCCACCGACGAGTTCGTGACGCGACTTGTGCTGACGACGACCGAACCGGGGGTCACCAACTTAAACTCACTCAGGAGGCCGGCGACATCGAAGTGCCACGCTGTATTGCCGACCTTCGGGTCGGCGGCGAGTTTGAAGATGAAATCAGGCGCGACGTTGGGTGTCGGCGGGGTCGCAAGCATTCCTCCGCTGGTTGCGTCCACAGCGCCGGCCACTCCGCTAAACGCCGTCGGAGTTGTCGCCGCGCCGCCCAAGAACTGGTCGGGATTTTCGATTGAAAGGCCGATGGCCCAAGTGCTGTTGGGATGATAGACGAACCGAACTTGCGGCGCCCTCGTCCAAGTCAAGCCAACTTGGTAGTTCGTGTCCATGTCTTGTGAATAAAAGATGTCGCTGGGGTATGGTGACAATCCCTTTCTGTTTGGCGTCAGCATCGACCAATCCTGCCCCGCGAGAAATTCGAACTTCCCCTTGCGGTAATCCGCGAAGTACACACGCATACGCAGGGAGTTCGAGTTGCTGGTGTTGTTGGCGTTTTGTGCGGTGAGGCCCAGGAAGTCGGCCTCAAGGTAGCCCGTGACGGTCGCGCTGCCTACGGGTGCGTCTACGCGCAAACCGATTCGCGAGTTCTGCGCGCTGAAACGGTCTTCGGTTAGCCCCGCGGCCGGCAAGCTGTTGTTGTACGGAACACCGGTGAAGCTGGTGCCGATGCCATTGCCGGTGCCCGTGGTGCGGAAGACGTCCGTCAAGTCCATGAAGCCGAGCGGCGTGAATGTGGCGTCGCCGATCTTGAAGCTGAGCGGGCTGTGCTGCGGCGCGCCCGTATCGGCTGCCAACTTGGCCGATGACTTTGCCGTCCGCGTTGCCGCGGCCGTCGCGGCGGGTGGCGGCGGCGTGATGGCCATCGCCATAGCCGCCGGTGCGGACGCCGGTGCCGCTGCTGAAATGCTCGATGAAGGCGCCGGCTGTGCCGAGTTGCTGCTGCTGTTGTCGCCGAGCTTGGCCTTCATTTCCGCGAGTTCTTCTTGCTGCTTCTGAATCTGTTCGGATTGCGATTGCACGAGAATCCGCATCTGATCAATCTCATCTTGCAAAACGGCGCTTGACGGCGCCGCACTCACCGGCGCGGTGGACGGTTGCGTAGTCGCCGCAGGCGTCCCGCCGCTGTTTGCCGTAGTTCCCGCCGAGCTACCCCCTGAATCTCCACCGCCGGGTCCGCCGGCATATGCCACCGGGGACACGAGCACGCATAAGGACAACACCCAGACTGCAATGTTACGCATTCCATTTCCTCCTGGTTGAACGTGGCTGCACGACTGCTGCCAAAGCCTAGGCATGGGCCATTAAGCGTATGTAAGAGGAATGTGAATCCTCTGTTACTGAATTTTGACCCCCGACTCCGGCCGCAGGTGCAGCTTCTTGCGATTTACAAAGCACCCAAAAACAAAAAAAACCACCTGCCAGATCGTCTCTGGCGGTGGGTCACCGAAATCCACGGCTTCAGTTCGGCCGTTAGCTCCCTCGGATAGACTTCCCTCCGCCAGAAGACGCGTCAGCGCAATGCGCACGACAACAGGTGAGGATGGCAGTTTGAATCTCGATCGTCACCGCGATAACCCCCTTTCGAGTGTGCTACTTCCCCGCTCGGCTCATATCCTGCGGCTGGCTTCTCCGTGCCGCAGAATCCCCTCGTCGACTGGGCTGTGGCACGGAAAGCCGGCGACTAGTGGAGGAAGCGGCTCGAACCGAGCACCAGGCCCAGCGTCAGGCCGGCGATCACGATCTCTCCGACTGCTCCCACCAAAAACGGACGTAGACCTTGCTTGCGCAACTCGCCGATGTTCGTGCGCAGGCCGACTCCGGCGAACGTCAGCAGGAAAGCCCAGCGCGAAAGATTCCCGAGGCTCGCGAGCTGCGGGCCGCTGAACACTTTGATCGTGGCCAGCGTCGAAATCAGCAGAAAGCCGAGCACGAACTTGGGGAATTTCTGCCATAGGAACGCCGCTTTGTTGCCCACGCCTGCGGTGTGTTGCTTGCGCGCCCAGTGAATGGCGTAGCCCAGCACCACGAAGCCGATCAGCGCGTTGCGCGCGGTCTTGGCCAGCACGGCAACCTTGCCCGCGGCGTCGGAATAGAGCGCGCCCGCTGCGGTGGCTTCCGCCGTGTTGTCAACGCCCAGGCCGGCCCAAATGCCGTAGCTGGTATCGCTCATGTGCAACGCGTGACCAATCAGGGGAAACGTGAATAGCGCGACGGCACCGAGAGAGAGGATGGCGGCGATGGCGTAGGAGGAATCCTCTTCGTCGGCGTCGATGGCGCCTTGCGCCGCGATGATCGCGGAAACTCCGCAAATCGAAGAGCCGATCGCGAGCAAATCGGTAAGTTTCGGACTCAATTTAAAGGCTCTACCAAGCGCGGTCATGAAGAGCAGTGACACGGTAATCTCGATTGCCACCAGGATCAGGCTGACGCCGCCGAGCTTCGCGACATCACCGAGAATGAACCGCGAGCCCAACAGGACGATGCCCGCCTTGAGCCAGAATTCGTAGGTCGCCAGACCCGGCCGGAACGCGGCGGGGATGCCGACGGTGTTGGAAATTAGCAGGCCGATCAGAATGGCCCAAAGAACGTACTCGATATTCGGCAGCGTTAGATGATGGGATTTGCCGTACACCGCGATCGCGTGCTCGATGTACTTGCCCGCCCATCCGACTGCAACGAGCAGGAGCAAGCCCGGCAATAGGCGTATCGTGCGCTTGAAAAAATTGTCATGAACTTCTGCTGCTGGCAGAGCGACGGAGCTGGCCATCGAATCATTCTCCTCAAAGAAACGAATTTTGTTTCGGAATCCAGCCTTACCAAGGAACTCGCTTGATCCAACCTAACCACACCAAGGCGGCAAGGCCGAGTGCCACTGCTACCGCCCACCAATCGAGCGAAATACCAATGCCAGCGGCCTTTTTTGCCACGTTGGTGGTTTCGAATTTTTCGGACACGGTTCGATCCTCCCTTTGCTTTCTTTAGCTTTGCGACGAGATTGGTGCTGTGATCGATTTCCGGAGGCCGATTCGAGGGGCGCGCAAAAAAAAATGCCCGTCTATCGGCAGGAACCGATGATCGGGCGTTTTGTTCCGAACGCTAAATTCTTAGGAAGACATTCGGGTCGCACCCGCACACCGGCCGCTCGCCGTTCGACAACACGGCGCGCAACAACCGGTGCAACAGATGCGGCTCATCGACATTCGGCGAATCCTACAGAGAGATCAAACGCGTGTCAAGCATCAAAAGACCAAATTCATTTTCTGCGCCTGTGGGTATTTCACCCCTATTTTTTCGGGTTGTAACACGAGTGTAACAATTCCGAGCAAGAATCAGCGGCGAGGAGATTCCCCACCTACCATGAAAAAGATATTGCTCGCTCTCTCGCTCTGCCTGGGCATCGCAGGAATGCTGGCGGCCGATAATCCGATCCAGCTCAATGCTGCAGGCGCGACGTTCCCCAACCCGATCTATTCGAAGTGGTTCGACGAATATCACAAAATTAGCGGCAATGTGGAGATCAACTACCAGAGCATCGGTTCCGGCGGCGGAATTCGGCAATTGATCGCGCACACCGTGGACTTCGGCGCTTCCGACATGCCAATGACGGACCAACAATTGCAGCAGGCAGGTTTCAAGATTCTTCACTTCCCCACCGTATTGGGCGCGGCCGTGCCGAGCTACAACGTTCCGGGCGTGACCACCGACTTGAAGTTCACGCAGAAGGCGCTGGCCGGAATTTACCTGGGCACGATCACCAAGTGGAACGATCCGGAAATCGCCAACGCCAATAAGGGCGTCAATCTTCCGGCGGCCGACATCGTGGTGATTCACCGCTCCGACGGCAGCGGCACATCCTTCATCTGGACCGATTTCCTCTCCAAGGCTAGCGCCGATTGGAAAAACAAAGTCGGAAGCAATTCGTCGGTGAATTGGCCGGTGGGATTGGGCGGCAAAGGCAATGAAGGCGTCGCCGGACTTCTGAAGCAGACGCCCGGTTCGATCGGCTACGTCGAATTGATCTACGCCGTGCAAAACAACATCGCCTACGGCGAAGTGCAAAACGCCAGCGGCACGTTCGTCAAAGCGAGCTTCGACAGCGTCAGCGCAGCGGCCGCCGGGGCGGCTAAAACCATGCCCGACGATTTCCGCGTCTCGATCACCAACGCGCCGGGCAAAACCGCGTATCCGATCTCCAGCTTCACATGGCTGCTGATTCCCGCGCAGATCCAGGACGCGGGCAAGCGCGATATCATCAAGGCCTTTCTCAAATGGATGCTCACCGATGGGCAAAAGGATTGCGCCGGTTTGTCGTACGCACCGCTGCCGGCTCCTATCGTAACCAAGGAACTGAAGGCTATTTCACTGATCCAGTAGCGTTCGGCAAGATATCGGTTACTGGACCGAACACAAATCATGGCAACGAGTGACACTTCTGTAGTCGTGCGGCCTGCGGGCTTCTGGAGCCCGCAGGCCGTGCTGCGTCGATTGCGCAGCGGCGACGCCATCGCGCACATGGTGACGTTGGTGTTCGGGGCGCTGGTTCTGCTGATCACCGTGCTGCTGGTCGGACAATTGTGGACCCACTCGTCAGCGTCGCGCGCGGCGTTCGGATGGCATTTCCTGACGACGAGCGTATGGGACCCAGTCTTCGACAATTACGGCGCGCTGACTTTCATCTACGGCACTGTGGTGACGACGTTCCTGGCGCTTTTGATCGCCGTGCCGCTGGGCTTGGGCGCCGCGATTTTCCTTTCCGAACTTGCGCCGCCGAAACTTTCGGCCGGCCTCTCCTTTGTCGTCGATCTTTTGGCCGCGGTGCCGAGCGTGATCTACGGACTGCTGGCCATCTTCACACTTTTGCCTTTGCTTTCGACAACCGTCGAGCCTTTTCTGAAAAAGACGCTGGGCTTTCTGCCGCTGTTTCAGGGGCCGGCGTACGGCGTCGGCTTTCTGGCGGCCGGCTTGGTGCTGGCGATCATGATCGTGCCGTACATCGTATCGGTATCGCGAGAAGTGCTGCTCTCCGTACCGGCCGATCAGCGCGAAGCGGCGCTGGGCCTGGGCGCGACGCGCTGGGAGACCACCTGGAGAGTTGTGGTGCCGTACGCGCGAATCGGAATTATGGGCTCGGTGTTCCTCTCGATGGCGCGCGCGCTGGGCGAAACGATGGCCGTGACGATGGTGATCGGCAACACGCCGAAAATTTCGGCGTCGCTGTTCGCTCCGGGTTACACGATCGCGGCGGTGATCGCCAACGAATTCACAGAAGCCACCGGCAATCTTTACCTGAGCGCGCTGATCGAGCTCGGACTTGTGCTGTTCCTTCTGACGTTCATTCTGAATGGCCTGGCGCGGATCATGATGGCGGCCACCGAATCGCGCGGTGGCGGGATGCGCACATGAGCTTCCGAACGCTTTGGCGCAAGTCGCTGAGCGCCGTGATGATGAGCCTCACCGGTTTGTGCGCGCTCATCACCGTGTCTGTGCTGGTCGTGGTGCTCGGCTATTTGGCGTGGAATGGCGCCACGGCAATACACTGGAGCTTCTTCACGAATCTGCCCGCGCCGGTGGGAGAAGAAGGCGGCGGAATTGCCAATGCGATTGTGGGCAGCGCGAAGCTGCTGCTACTGGCGGCGCTGCTGGGTGTGCCGGTCGGCCTGCTGGGCGCGGTGTATCTGGCGGAATACGCTTCGTCGATTCCCGCGTTCCTGGTGCGCTATTCCGCCGATCTGCTGAACGGCGTGCCGTCTATCGTGATGGGCATTTTCGCGTACACCATCGTGGTGCTGCCGATGCATCATTTTTCGGCGTTGGCCGGCGGGTTTGCGCTCGGCGTGATGATGATTCCGATCATCCTGCGGAGCTGCGAAGATTTTCTGCGCGCCGTGCCTAGATCGCTGCGCGAAGGGGCGATGGCCGTCGGCGCCAGCAAATGGAAAACGATTTTGACCGTGGTGGTCCCGGCGGCTTCGGGCGGAATCATGACGGCGATTCTTCTTGCGCTTTCGCGCGTCGCAGGAGAAACGGCACCGCTGCTGTTTACGGCGTTCGGAAATCGCTTCTGGAGTTCGGGCTGGAACGAACCTATTGCGTCTTTGCCCGTTGTCATTTATACCTACGCGATCTCTCCGTATGATGACTGGCATCGCCAAGCGTGGGCGGCGGGTTTGGTATTGCTGGGATTGGTCTTGGTCACCAACGTCGTGGCGCGGACAGTGCTGGCGCGCCCCGCGGGTCAACGGAGATAATCTCGAATGGAAGCTTCTTCGGCGGTGCGCACGGCCGTGGCTAAGGAGAAATCGGTGAGTAGCGTTTCGCTCGGGCCGCACCCGGCGCTTGCGAACTCCCCTGTCCGGGTGAAAGTTGAAGGCCTGAACTTTTACTACGGCAAGGCGCAATCGCTGTTCAAAATCAATCTGGAAATCGCATCGAATCGCGTGACGGCGATGATCGGGCCTTCCGGCTGCGGTAAGTCCACGCTGCTGCGCACGCTCAATCGCATGCACGAAACGATCAGCCACACGCGCCTGGACGGCAAGATCCTGCTCGATGGAAACGACATCCTTTCGCAAGATGTGACGAGGTTGCGGCGCAAAGTCGGCATGGTTTTTCAGAAGCCGAACCCGTTTCCGAAATCCGTTTACGACAACGTGGCCTACGGCCTGCGCATCAACGGCTACGCCGGTTCGCTTCAGGAACACGTTGAGCACAGCTTGCGCCGCGCCGCGCTGTGGGAGGAAGTGAAGGACCGCCTGCACAAATCGGCGTATTCGCTTTCGGGCGGGCAACAGCAGCGGCTGTGCATTGCGCGCGCGCTGGCGGTGGATCCGGAAGTGCTTCTGCTGGACGAGCCGTGTTCCGCGCTCGATCCGGTGAGCACGGCCAAGATCGAAGACTTGCTGATCGAATTGAAGCAAAACTGTACGATCGTGATCGTCACGCACAACATGCAGCAAGCCGCGCGCGTGAGCGATTTCACGGCGTTCATGCTGATGGGCGAGCTGATCGAATTCCAAGCAACGCCGCAGCTCTTCACCACGCCCAGCGATCCGCGCACTGAGGCTTACATCACCGGTCGCTTCGGATGAGGCTGACGAGAAAGGTTACAATACACCACTAAGAATATGCCGCGTCCCTTTGAGCAAGAGCTGCAGGAACTGAACGAGCGAGTGCTGTGGATGGCGAGCCTCTCCGAGCGCGCCGTGCACGATTCCGTGCACGCCGTTCTGGATTCCGACCAGAGCCTGGCCGATGCCGTGCTCGAGCAGGAAAACGTCATCAATGAAATGCAGATTGAGATCGACGATCGCGTCGTGCAGTTGGTGGCGCAAGTGCAGCCCATGGCCAGCGACCTGCGCTTCTTGCTGGCCATCAGCCGCATCAACTCGGAACTCGAGCGCATCGGCGATCAGGCCGTGAACATCGCGCAAGCTGCGGTGCGCATCCTGCGGCACCCGCGCGTGAAGCCATACGTCGATCTGCCGCGCATGAGCGAACTCGCCGAGGGCATGGTCCGCGACAGTATTCGCGCCTTGATCGATCGCAATATCGAACTGGCGCAGGGTGTCCTGGTGCGCGACGATCTGGTGGACCAGTTACGCAATCAGATATTCCGCGAAATGCTCACCTACATGATGGAAAATTCCGCCGTGGTCTTCGCGTCGTTCGAGCTGATCCTAATGGCCAAGAATCTCGAGCGCATCGGCGATCTGGCCACGAATATCGCCGAGGACGTCATCTACATCGTGCAAGGCCGCGACGTTCGCCACAACGCGATGGATCGCCGCTAGCCGGCGCGTTCATCGCGTTAAACTCATCGAAGAAGCAGGACATCCGCGGCTGCGACGCCCCGCGACATAGCTCCACGTTGACTTATCGCGGTGGTATGATTCCATTATGGCGCTAAGGAACTGACGTAGCGCCGGCGGACGCCCGCCCCTGGGACGCCGTTTGCAACTGGCGATATCGCCTAACTCAATGAACTCAACGATTCGATACGTCTCGCTGGCCGCGGCAGCGGTGCTGTTTGCTGGCGCTGTTGCATCCGTGCGCGCGGACGACAGCGCGGCGTCGGTAGCTGCCGGAGGCATTCAGTTACGCCGCGATGCGGACATCTCGATGGAGAAAGAGGTACTGACGATCAGCCAGAGCAAGGTGACGGTCGAGTACGAATTCCTGAATGAAACGGACAAGGATATTACGACGGAGGTGGCCTTCCCAGTTCCACCCTACGACGCCGAATACACTGGCCCCGGAGGCCACGGAGGCTTTGAGGATTTTCGGCTGTGGGTCGAAGGCAAGGAACTGAAATATAACAACGAGGTCCGCGCGGAGTTGAACGGCAAGGACTACACCGACCTGCTCAAGGGGCTTGCAATTGACATTGCATCGTTCGGGGGATGGGATAACAAGAACGGTCAACCTGTTGGGCCAGTCACAAAGCTCCCCGACGAGCAGCTTCGGCAACTTTCAATCCTTGGACTCATCTCGTTGGAAGACGGCTATCGAAACAAGATGCCGCTTTGGGACGTTGTGAAAACGTACTACTGGACCCAAACCTTTCCTGCGCATCAAATCCTGCACGTTCGTCACGAGTACACGCCAGAAGTTGGCTACACGTTGGTCGATCCCGAAGACCTTGACCCCGTACAGCGCCAGAAAAAACTTTCGGGACTCCGGCCGGGTGCGCCGATTCCGCCGGATTTCGACGATACCGTGACGCTTAACCAGTACATCGAAAACTCTTGCATCGCCCCGCCGATGCAAGAATTACTCGCCCGGCACGCGGCTGGAAAGCCCCAGGCAAATGGCGGCGTAATATTGATGCTCTGGGTGGACTTCATTTTGACCACCGCCAATTCCTGGAAAACACCCATCAAAGATTTCACTCTGATTGTCGAACGGCCGTCGGCGCCGCGCCTGGTGCCTGGAGCAGTTGCGCCCGTCGTCAGCTTTTGTTGGGACGGCCCAATCACCGAGGAGGTTCCCGGGCACATGGTGGCGCACGCGACAAATTTCGTACCCGCGAAAGAACTCCACGTGGGCGTTTTTTCCGTACCTCAACATCCCTAACCTGATCAGGCGCGCTGTCGCTCATCGCCGCGCGGGGCGGCCACCTTGACGGCGGCCGCAGTGGCGCTTACCATCGACCGGCAAACATGAGCGAAGATCCGCTGATTGGGCAGTCGCTGTTACATTACAAAATTATCCGCCAGTTGGGCGCGGGCGGCATGGGCGTGGTGTACGAAGCCCAGGATTCGCAGCTCGGCCGGCGCGTGGCCCTGAAGTTTCTGCCCCCGGAGATGGCGCAGGATAGCCAATTGCTCGAGCGCTTTCAGCGTGAAGCGCGCGCGGCTTCCTCCCTTAATCATCCGAACATCTGCACCATCCACGCGATCGAGCAACACGAGCGGCGGCACTTCATCGTGATGGAACTGCTCGAAGGGCAAACGCTGGCGCAGAAAATGACGCGGCAACCGATGGAAGTGGAGATGCTTGTCACGCTTTCCATCCAGATCGCCGACGCCCTGGAATCGGCGCACGCCAAGGGCATCGTGCATCGCGACATCAAGCCAGCGAATCTGTTCCTCACCGAGCGCGGGCAAATAAAAATTTTGGATTTTGGCCTGGTGAAGATCAGCGGTGGCGAACTTACGCAAGCTGCCGCTGCGGCGCACGGCGAGACTCAGTTTTCCAGCAACGACCTTACATCGTTGGGCGCGGCCGTCGGTACCGTCTCCTACATGTCGCCGGAGCAGGCTCGCGGCCAGATGGTGGACGCGCGGACGGATCTGTTTTCCACCGGCACCGTGCTCTATCAAATGGCCACCGGGACGCTCCCTTTTCAGGGAGACACCACGGCGATCATCTTTGACGCCATCCTGAATCGCGATCCCAAGCCAGCCGGCGAGTTGAATCCGCAGCTGCCCCCGGATTTTGTGCGCATCCTGGATAAGGCTCTGGAAAAAGACCGCAATTTGCGCTGCCAGACGGCGACGGAACTGAAGACCGACCTTACTCGCCTGAAGCGCGATCT
The DNA here is from genome assembly GCA_050014395.1 of Candidatus Acidiferrales bacterium. Taxonomy (GTDB): domain Bacteria; phylum Acidobacteriota; class Terriglobia; order Acidiferrales; family UBA7541; genus DASPOJ01. The sequence continues at coordinate 31,703 of JBEKDK010000004.1, forward strand.
TGAATCGAGCAACAGGCGCGCAAAGGGGAAAACCGATTCGGATCCGGGCGTCGCGAAGCAAACGGGAAAATCCGTGGCCGTCCTTTATTTTGAAAACTTGAGCGGCGCCAAGGAAGACGAATACCTGCGCGACGGCATCACCGAAGACATCATCACCGAGCTTTCCAAGATTCGCGGACTGAATATGTTTTCGCGCCCCACCGTTCTGGTGTTCCGCGACAAGCCGGTGACTCCGGCGCAAATCGGCCAGCAGCTTGGCGCGGCGTACGCGCTGACTGGAACGCTGCGCCGCGCCGGCTCGCGGCTGCGCATCAACGCGCAGCTTGTGGACACGCACACGGATTTCACGCTCTGGTCGGAGCGTTTCGACCGCGAGATGAAAGACGTTTTCGAGATTCAAGACGAAATTGCCCGCAAGATCGCGGAGGCCCTGCGCGTGACGCTTTCCCCGCAAGAACTCGAAGCGCTGGCCGTGAAGCCCACGGAGAGCCTGCAGGCCTACGATCTTTACTTGCGCGGAAAACGATACGCGCGGCGGCAAACGCGGCAGGATTTGGAATTCGCGCTGCAGATGTTTCAAAACGCGGTGGCCATGGACGAGAATTTCGCACTGGCTCATGCCGCCTGCGCGAACGCCTGCGCGATGTTCTATTGCAACTACAGCCGCGATCAAGTGTGGGTGGAACGCGCGCGCGAGTCTTCGGGCAAGGCCGTGGCGCTGCGCTGGGATCTGCCCGAAGTGCACGTCAGCCAAGCGTGGGTGCTCTACGCCGCCGACCTGCATGACGAAGCCGTGCGCATGGTCCGCAAAGCCATCGAACGCAAACGCGATTGCGAAGGCGCGTACTACATGCTCTGCCGCGCGCTATTCGCCGCGGGGCGCTACCAGGAAGTGGTGAACGTCGCGGAAGACGCGATCGAAGCCAGCGGCGAGGATTACAACGTGTATGTGCCGATCATCAACTCGCTGGGCGCATTGGGAAAACAAGAAGCGCAACGCAACATGGCTCATAGGGTGGTCGGCGCGCTCGAGAATCACTTGAAGCAAGTGCCCGAGGATGCGCGGGCGCGCGTCCTGATGGCCAGCTATTGCGCGGATATCGGGCGTGCGGACGACGCCGTGCGCGAACTCAACTTGGCCGTTACGCTGCGCGCCAACGAAGCTTCAATTCTCTACAACGCGGCCTGCACCTACTGCAAAATTAGCAGAAAGCAAGAAGCCCTGGACGCCCTGGCCAAAGCTTGGGAAGCGGGATTCAAAGACGCGGTGTGGGCGCGCCGCGATCCCGACCTCGCCGCTCTTCACGGCGAACCGGAATTTGAGCGCTTATACCCCGAGAAACCCGAGACGCCCTCCGCTTTCGCGTCCCACTGAGGTTTTCAGAAGACAACGGAGTCAGTAAAAGAAAGCCGGGGATGCGATTCGCATCCCCGGCATTGTTTTTGCGATTGTGGCGACGCTTAGCGGTGATGACCTCCGCCACCGCCTCCGCCGTGGGAACCGCCGCCCCCACCGCCGCCACCGCCGCCCCGCGAACCACCGCCGCCCCCACCCCCGCCTCCGCCGCGATTACCGCCACCGCCGCCGCCGTAGCTGCCGCGGCTAGGAGCGCTCGATCCGCCACGATTGCCACCACCGCCGGGGTTATTGTTCGGGCGGCTCACCACCGGTTGGTGCATGTTGAGCGGCGGGCGGTAGTTGCCGGATGAATTGGAGGGTGTGCGCGCATTGCTGCCGCCTGCGTTGCCGCCGGAGGGCCGCGATGACGGGTTGAATTGCTGGTAGCCATTTCCGCGACCGACGGAATCGGGTGCGCCGCGATTATCGCCGTTGGTGTTTCCGGAATTCGGAGGCCGGTACGACGGCGTTGAATTGCGATTGCCGCCCTCGTTGCCGGATGGACCGCGCTGGCCCTCGCCCGAATTCGTATCGCCGAATCGATGCCAACCTTGCGCCGATGCCGCTCCAGTGGCGGCTCCGCCTCGACCGGATTCGGATGCGGCGCCGCGCTGTTCGCTGCCTGCGGCATTCGCTCCGAAGCGCGCGCCATTCTCCTGAATGCTCTGGCGCTGCGCCGCGGAGGTTTGATCGAACGAGCGGGACACGGACGCCGTCTGATGCACGGAGTAGAAGTGTTCGTTATTCGCACGACCGGAAATTGACGAAGGATTCGCCGCGCGGCCGCTGGCGCTGAGACTTGCGCGCGTTGGCGCCACGGGCATCGCGCCGGTGATGCGGTTTCCCTGGCCGATCATTTCGCGCGAAGCCGGCGTCACTCCGACTCGGCCCGCGCCGAAGCGATCGGCCGGGACGGTTGATAGCGCTCCGCGCAAGCGATCGTTCCCAGCGAAGCCGAGCGTCGAATAGCCGCCAGCGCGCAGCGGACCAAAACCGCCCGCGTGATAGCCGAGATGGTTCACGTCCTCGAATCCGAATCGCGCTCCGCCATACCACGGGAAGAAGCGGTCACCGGGCCCAAGCGGCATCCAGCCGTAGTGGCCGAACCCGAAGCCACCCCCGAATCCGCGGCCGAAGCCGAAGAACGAAACGTACGCCGGAGCCCAGATCGGGCGATAGAACCGGCCCCAGCCGAAGTTCACGCCCCAACCCCCGCCCCAGCCTCCGCCAAAGCCCCAACCAAATCCGCCATACACCGGGCCGGGCCACCATGCCCATGCGTCGCCGCAAAGCAACCAGCGGCCATAGTGATACGGCGCCCATCCCCACGACTCATTCGAAACCCAAGTCCAGCCGTAATACGGTTCCCAAACCCACTGGCCGTCTTGATAGGGCGCCCATCCCGGACCCTCCGCGGGCTCCCACACCTGGCCGTAGCCGGGGGCGTCAACCCAATTACCGTTGGCATCCAGGTCCTGCGTGCCAACGTAGTAGGGATCGGTGTCCTGCCAACTGCCGGCGCTTTGAATCTGGTGATCGCGTTGTTCGTTCCACGAATCGAACGCGTCTTTTTCGGGGGCGTCGCTGATTTTGTACTGCGCATCTTGTCCCGCGCCCTGGATGGTAATCAGCTCGCCCTTCTTGACGTGCGTGCTGCCCTGCGGCGTAGAGATTTCGGCGGAGCCGTTGCGCACGATCACCTGCGTTTCAGTGTCGGAGAGGACGAGGATGCGGAAGCTGCCCTCATCGTGATTTGGGTGAATCGCGACGTTGGGAGTGTCGATCTCGACGTCTGATTCGCTGTGCTTGAAAATCGAAAAGTTCACCAAGCCTTCCGCGACCTGCACTTGAATCTGTTGCTGGTCCAGCGCCGCGATGTTGGCCTGCGCGTGTTCGCTCAGTCGCAGGACGTCCGCGAAATCCAACTGCACTTCAGCTTGCGAGTTCGCGCCGGTGGAGATTTTGTCGCCCGGTTCGAGCGGCGTGTTCAGCGTCGCCGCCGACCAATCGCCGGAATCGCCGCGTTGCGTTGAGGCGTCGCCGCGAATCAAGCTGATGCGCGCCACGCCCGGCGCCGCTTGCTGCTGGCCCTGTTGCTGCGGCTGCGATTGATCGGGCGCGCCGGCCGGTGGTGGCGGGGCCTGCTGCTGCATTTGCCCCTGCACTTGGTACTGGCCCTGGTCGGGCGGCTGTTGCGATTGATCGGGCGCTTGAGCGAGGATGCTGCTGGCGCCGAACAGCGCGATCGTCAAAATTGCGGTTGCGCTAAAGATTTTGGTCTTCATGACTATCTGTGCCTCCCCCTGGAAGCATACAAATCATACGCAGATGAGAGAGCAGGCCGCGTGCCAGACTCGCCGATTCCAAGCCTTCCCGTAAATCTATTTAATTGAGCGCGATAGGGCGAATTTTGCGGGGTGGGATTCCTTGTTCGGAAGCGGTCTCTGGCTGCTTTCAATCAGAAGTGGTGGATTTCGGCCACCGCCTCGCAGCCGGTTGCGTCAGCTCGCAGAAGATCAAGTTTCCTTGTCGGGATCGTCGGCGATGCCCATTCGCGTGAGGCGATAGCGCAGGGCGTTGCGCGAAAGTCCAAGCATCCGCGCGGCGCGGCTCTTGTTGCCGGCGGTGCGGCGCAAGGCCTCGCGAATCATTTCGTCTTCCCACTGCTCGAGCGTGACGCCTTCGGGCAGCAGCGGTCCGGCTTCGGATGGGCCGGAAGCCGGCTTCGCTCGGCCGGAATCGACGTGGATGTCTGCAACTTCGAGCACTTCGCCCTGGGCCAGCGCGCAGGCGCGCTCGATCACGTTTTCAAGCTCGCGCACGTTACCGGGCCAATGAAACTCCATCAGAATTTCGAGCGCGTCGGGGCGAATGCCGGTGACCGGCTTGCCGGAGCCGCGCGAGAATCGCTCGATGAATAATTGCACCAGCTCCGGAATGTCTTCCTTGTGCTCGCGCAGCGGCGGGATGTCGATGGGCACGACGTTCAAGCGGTAATACAAATCTTCGCGGAAGGTTCCCTCTTCAAGCGCGGCGCGCAGATCGCGATTCGTGGCCGCGACCAATCGAACATCCACCTTGAGCGTGCGCGTGCCGCCAAGCCGCTCGAATTCACGCTCCTGGAGCACGCGCAGGAGCTTCACTTGCGTCGCCGGCGGCACGTCGCCGATCTCGTCCAGAAACAGCGTGCCTTTATCGGCCATCTCGAATTTGCCGGGCTTGGTGCCGGATGCGCCGGTGAACGCGCCCTTCTCGTATCCGAATAATTCGCTTTCGAGCAAATTTTCCGGAATGGCCGTGCTGTTGATTTTGATGAATGGGCCCGAGGCGCGGCGCGATTTTTCGTGCAGTACGCGGGCGATCATGTCCTTGCCCACGCCGCTTTCTCCGCCCAGCAGCACGGTGGCGTTGGTTGGCGCGATGCGCTCGACTGTGGCCATCACCTCCTGCATTTTCGCGCTGCTCGTCACCACATTCGGGTGGGCGTAGCGCTGCCCCAGCGCCTCGCGCAGCGTGCGATTTTCTTCGCGAAGGCGGCGGACGTCCAGCTCCTTCTGAATCACCATTTTCATTTCCGCCAGCGAAAATGGTTTCAACACGTAGTCGCTGGCGCCGGCCTTCATCGCCTCGACAGCCGTTTCGACGGTGCCAAACGCCGTCATCACCACCACCGGCAGCGCCGCGTTGGTGCGCTTTACGGCCTGCAGAAATTCCAGGCCGTCCATGCCGGGCAGCTTCAGATCGGTCACCACGACATCCACCGATTCCTGCCGCAGCAGCTTCAAGCCCTGCTCCGCGTCAGCGCCGGTGAGCACACGATGGCCTTCTTCGCTCAGATCGAGCTCCAGCAGCCGGCGCAGCTTCGGCTCGTCTTCGACAATTAGGATTGTAGCCATTAGCGTTTCAAGTCTATAACACGGCAGCCGAAGATTCGGCGTTCGCCCCGTCCGTGGCGCCTGCTGCCGGCAGAAAAACTACGAATCGAGCGCCGCGCGGGCTGTTTTCCAGATGAATCGTGCCGCGATGCTCGTCAATGATTTTCGAGACGATCGAAAGGCCCAGGCCCACGCCGGTCTTCTTCGTGGTGACGAACGGATTGAAAATCTGCTCGCACATTTCGGCCGGCACGCCGGACCCGGTGTCCTCAATACGCACTTCCACGCCCGCCCGCCCGCCGGATTGCGCGGGGTTCACGGAAACGCGCAATGTTCCTCCCGCATCGCCCATGGATTCGTATGCGTTCTGCACCAAGTTGACGAACGCGCGCTCCGCCAAATTTTCATCGAGCGGAATTTGCGGCAAGTCCGGCGCGATGTTGCGCTCCACGCGCACCGGTCCGCCATGCCAGCCTTCGGCAACCGTGGCGAGCACGCGATCGAGAAGCGCCGCGATCGATCCCGGATATCGCTCCGCGCGCAGTGGCCGCGCAAAATCGAGAAACCGCGAAACCAGCGCGCCCAGGCGATTCACTTCGCTTGAAATGTAACCGGCCAATTCTCCGGCCAGCGGATTCGACGTGCCGATTTTCTGCTCGAGCATCTCCGCCGAGCCCTTGATCACGCCCAGCGGATTGCGAATTTCGTGCGCCAGGCCCGCGGACATCTGACCGAGCGCCGCCAAGCGCTCCGAGCGGCGCGCTTCGTCCTGGGCCTGCTCGAGGCGGGTATTCGTTTCGGCGAGGCGCAGGGCGAGGCCCCGATAGCGTGTCGTTTGGCGGCGGATCTCGATCGAAAAACGATTCACCACGATGGCGACCAGAAAGAAAAACAGAATGCGAATCGCAAGCTCGCCCAACTCGGGCAAACCGATCATGAAATCGCGAGAGGCGGGCAGCAGGTAGTAGCAGTAGGCGGCCGATGCAAGCAGAGTCCACAGCAGCGTGCCGATCGTGTCGAAATACATCCCCGCGGTCATCACCGGCAAAAAGAAAATCGGGTAGTAGCTACTGTTGATGGTGGCTTCGCCACCGGTGTGGTCGATCAAAAGCATCGCCAGAGCGATCTTCAGCAGCACGGCGTAGTAGCGGCCGCGTCGTGGCTCGAATCGGACGAGGCGCCCTTCGAGCAGTTGCACCGCAGCGATCACTATCAGTATGAGCTGTTTGTGAATTTCGCGAATCGGCGGAAGAACCGCGAGGCCGGCGAGAATGATCACCACCAGCCAATCGATCCAAGCGCGGCCATCGTGCTCGGTTCGATTGCCGCCGTCGTCAACCACTTCATCGTCCATCGTGCCGGGAATTGTAGCGGAAATCTCCGGGGCGCCGACATCCGCGCCCGCGTTAATCGCGCGGCTCGCGGACGCCGTGGCGCCCTCAGTGATCGATTGCGTCCGCCCCTCAGGGCGGGCGTGGAATATCTCAGCCATCTTGGGCTACATCGCTACATCATCGATGCGGAGGCTTCTGCCCTTGCGAACCCTGACCGCCGCTCGGGTGGCCGCCGCCAGACTGGCCGCCGCTCGGCTGGCTGTGGCTCGGTTGGTTATTGGCGGGCGGCGGAGTGTTCTGGCTCCCGTGCACCTCTTGATGTTTATCCTGCCAGCCCTGCTGCTTCGCCGTATCACTCTGTTGCTCTTGCGGAGTAGGCTGGCGCACCGGCGGCGCCGACCGGGCGGTCGGGCTGGGAGTCTGGGCACGCGGCGGCTCCGGCGGTGGCGCGGGCCGTTGCTCTGGCTGCGGCGCCGGGCGTTCCTCGGGCTGCGGCGCTGGGCGTTCCTCGGGCTGCGGCGCTGGGCGTTGCTCCGGCTGCGGCGCGGGCTGCTCAACATTTCCGCGCCCATTGTTCGGTTCGTTGCCGCGGCCTTCCCCATTTTGCGGCGGCGCCGATTGCATGCCGCCCTGCTGGCTCGGCGGCCGGTAACCCTGGCCGGGCTGGCCGCCGGTTGTCGCCGCTCCATTCGAGTGGAAAGTTTGCGGCTTCGCCGGCGCACGCACGGCCACAGTGGTTCGGCTCACCACGGTCGCCGGCGGGCGAGCCGTCGAGACGCGCGATTCGCCGATGACGCTGGCGTGCGTCGGCTCGGCCGCGGGCCCCGCGCGATTCACGGGCGCCGAAGCCAGATCGCGCTCCGGCACGTTGACGACATTTCTTGAGACATCGCGGCCCCCCACGAATGTATCGTGCGCGACGACGGTGACCCCACCATTCACATGCTGATTGACGTACGTAACGTTCCGCGCATTGTTGTGAAACACGTCGACCACCGTGTTGCGGTCCACCACCGTGTTCGTCACGTTGATGCGCGTCATGTATCCCATGCTGACGTGATACGTCGGCATGAACACCTCACGCGGACCCAGCGGGAACCACGCGATCCCTCCGCCGCCACCGATTACAATCGAGAACGAAAACCCCGGCTCGCCGCCGACCCAACCGACCAGCGCCGGCGCGTACACCGGACGAACTCCAGCGGCATACGGACCCGGCACCCAGCCCCATCGCCCGCCGAAGACCGCCCAGCGGCCATAGTGAAACGGCGCAAATCCCCACGGCTCCGAATCCACCCACGTCCATCCCCACGGCGCGATCCAAACCCAGTGGCCGAAGCGATACGGCGCCCAACCCACCGCCACGCTACTCGGGAACCACACCGTTCCGTAATCGGCTTCGGGTGCCCATGTGCCATTCGCATCAAACTCGTCGCTGCCGGTGGTTTCGGGTGATAAGTATTGAGGCGCCGGGGCGCTGTTCTCCATCGCATCGCGCTGCGCTGACCACTGCTCGAAATCCGTTTGCGGCAGTGAATCCGCATCCTCGAGGCTGTAATCGAGCGTGTCCGTGCCGGTGAACGTCGCTTGCTGATCGGGAGTGATATTCCACGAGCGCCCGCCGCCGGTCACTTGCCCTGCGCCCGCGACCACGGTCACAACGGTGACGTCTTTATCGGGGTCGGCATCAATTTCATACGTGCCCGGCTGCATCAACGTTACCGCAAGATTCGGCGCGTCCACCTCAAACGCGTCGTTCGGATCGAGCTGCCGCAAGCGCACGATCACCGACCCAGCCGAAACCTGAAGCTGGATCACGTTGTCCGACAAATTCAAAAACGAAACGCCCGTGTTGTGACCGAGGCGCACGGAGGTCGAGCCCACTTCCATTTCCACCCAGCCGTCGGTATCGGACCACAGCTGATCGCCGGTGGTGAGCGGGCGATTGACTTCCGCCGCTACCCAATCGTTGTCGCCTCCGCCGGCCGGCTGAAATGACACCGAACCCTGCAGAAAATTTAGGTCGGCCACGCGGCCCGGCGGATCGTCAGCCGTTGCGCCGGTCCCGCTTTGCGCCGGGGCCGGCGGAGGCGCGCTCTGCGCCGCGGCCGTAATCGGCGCGCGCAGCAAAAAGGCGATGGCCGCCAGCGCCAAGGCCGCGAAAAAAAACTTGCGAGATTTCATCTGCATCTGCATGTGCTCATTCCTCCGTCGCACTCCACGCCATTCCACACTGTGTAAAACACCGGCATCCTGTATTAGTTTCCCGCCGGGCAAAAAGGGATGTAAGGCCTTCGTTCGATTTCACTCGAACGGTCGTTCGATTCCACTTGAGCCGGGAGCGATTCTACTTGAATTGACGTTGAATTGATGCACGCTTCAACCGTTAGCGACACCCGCCGGCGCGTTATCGCCTCAGTGACGCGCCGCGGGCGCGCCTACGTAGCTGACGCGCCAAATTGAATTTGAGCCGTCGTCGCTGACGAACAGCGCGCCATCCTTCGCCACCGTAACGCCGACGGGGCGGCCCCACACGCCGCCTTGCGGTGTGACGAAGCCGGTCAGGAAATCTTCGTACTCGCCGGTGGCTTTCCCCGAGCTATCTACGGGCACGCGAATCACTTCGTAGCCGGTGCGCAGGTTACGGTTCCACGAGCCGTGCTCGGCGGCGAAAATATCGGCGTGATATTCCTTCGGATATTGAGCACCCTCGTAAAACGTCATCTCGAGAGAAGCGTTGTGCGGTTGGAGGAGCACGTCGGGGACGATCGCCTTGCTTCGCAGTTCGGGATGCTTGCCCGGAAAACGCGGATCGGGATTTCCGCCGGTGTAATACCACGGCCATCCGTAAAATCCGCCGTCCTGCACATGCGTGATGTAGTCGGGCGGCAAATTGTCGCCCAATTCATCGCGCTCGTTCGTCGAGCACCATAGCTCGCCCGTCTCCGGCTGAATCGCTTCGCCAACACAATTGCGAATGCCCCAGGCGTAGACGCGCTGACCGCTGCCGTCGGGATTGAACTCCAGGACATCGGCACGATTGGTTTCAATGGGGCTTGCATCCGTATCCGTGATGTTGGCGGCCGAACCCACGGAGACATACATTTTCTTTCCGTCCGCACTGAACACAACGTCGCGCGTCCAATGGCTCCCGCCATGCGGAAGCACCGGCACAATTGTTTCCGGCTTGCCCGTCGCCACCAAATCGCCGTTGTGGTACGCGAAGCGCACCACCGAATCCGTGTCGCCCACGTACACATATTGCGGATCGGGGCCCGGCGGATAGAACGCGATTCCGAACGGCCGATTCAGGCCCTTCGCGAACACCGAGGTGCGCTGCGGCTTTCCTTCCGGCGTGACGCCGCGAAAGACCAGGATTCGGCCCGGAATATCATCCGACGCATTCACTGGGAAACTTTCCGCCACGAAAATATCGCCGTTGGGCGCCGTGCGGATTTCGCGCGGATTGTCCAGGCCCGTCACGTAGAGCTGCACTTTGAAGCCCGGCAGCGCTTCCGGCATGGCGCCAGCCGGGCGCGGAATCAATTTCGGGGCATTTTGCGCGGTTTGCGTCGCAAAGGGCGCCGGCAAATCTTCCGGAGTGATCTTGCGAAACACGCCGGGATGTTCCGCTTCAAACGAATGAAACGCCGCGGCCCCAGTCACAACTTGCTGCGGCTTCGCGTCCTGTGAGCGCGCCGATATCCACGCAACGCACGCCAACGCCATAATCAAAATTCCCAATCGTTTAGACACGGCGATATCTCCTCGGCCGGAAGCGCGCCCTTTCACGAATGCAGAATCGCGCGATGCGCGCCGCGAAATTTGCCGCCAAACGGAATCATACCACCGTCTCGGAAGCGAAAAAAAAACGGGAAGCTCGCGCCAAGTTGCGGGTGACCTAGGATCGAATGCGCAGACGTATGCGCCGCAACGGTACAACCGGGGCCATTTCATGCGAAACGAATCGGATTATTCGCGCTGAGCCGCGGAACTGTGCACGGAAAGAAACGCCAGCGTCAGCGGCCAGGCTTCGGCTGCGGAAACTGCGTGGTATGCCGGCCGCGCGTCGCAGAAAAATCCGTGATCGGCGTCCGAGAATTCAACGTTCACGAAATTCTTGCCCGCTGCGCGCAGCGCGTCGGTGACGGAGCGGACCACATCCGGTCCGAGATGCTTGTCGCGTCCGCCCCAGATCAGCATCACGGGCGCGCGCAATTCGCTTGCGCGATCGAGCAGTCCGGGGCGCTGCGCGCTCGGCGCGATGCCGCCGCCATAGAACGAAACTGCGCAGGCGATCGGCAGCGTGAGCGCCGCGAGAAACGCCACCATTCCGCCCATGCAGAACCCTACGGCGGCGATCGGCGATTTGCCAACGCCGTTCGCGGTGAGCCAACCGTGCGACGCGCGAAGATCCGCTTCCAGTTGCGGATGGCGCAGAGCCTGCGTGTGCGGCATGGCGGACGGAAAATCGTCGTAGCGCCCCTCGAACCCTGGGCCGGTGCGATGAAACAACTCAGGCGCGATGGCCACGTAGCCTTCGCGCGCAAATCGCTCGGTGATGTCGCGAATGTGCGCGTTCACGCCGAACGCTTCCTGGCCGACGATCAGGCCCGGATGCGCGCCCGGTGTCGCGGGCCGCGCCGCGTACGCACGCATCGTCGTGCCGTCGTCAGCGCTCAAATTCACGAATTCGCTGCGAATTTCCATGAGTCCTTACCCCCTGCGCAACATCCAAATGATAGCACCGGCGCGCCTTGCGGTGTTCCGGCGCACCGTTTAAAACTTTGAGATATCCTGAGGATATGAGATACTTCCGTCGCTCATGAACGATCAAATCCAGAAGACGGCTTGCTGCTGCGGCGTGGTGTGCTGCTGCATTATGTGTTGTTGTGCGCCATGTTGTTGTATGCCCGCGTCTTCTGGGGGGATCCTGACGAGCTAGAACTAAAAATAGCTCAACCGTAGTCAGAGCCCACCGCCAGAAGACGACCTGGCAGGTGGGTTTTTTGTTTTTAGGAAGCGAAAGGCAAGACCGACCACTCAAAAACGAGAGTCGACCCGGGAGAACCGCTAGATGACCGCCGCCACCGAAACGAAAAATATCGCCGCGCACGGGGGCACGCTCGTCAATCGCGTCGTTCCGCCCAACGCCAGGGAAGAAATGCGGGCGCGCGCCGCCGCACTTCGCCCGGTGCGCATTGACGCTCGCGCCGCAAGCGAGCTGCTGCTGATCGCCACCGGCGGCTTCAGCCCGCTTGAAGGTTTCCAAACCAAGGCCGCGGCGCAATCTGTCGTCGACAAAATGTCGCTCCCCGACGGCATGCTTTGGCCGCTGCCGATTCTGCTGCAACTCACGCCCGCCGAAGCTGGGGATGTGCGCGTGGGCGAGCGCGTCGTTCTTGTCCTCGATGGCGAGCCATTGGCCACGCTCGACGTGGAAGATCGTTTCACCGTGCCGGCCGACGAATGGGCGCCGAAAATCTTCGGCACCAGCGACGCGAAGCATCCGGGCGCTGTGGCTCTGCGCAACGCGGGCGAGATCGCCCTCGGCGGAAAAATCGAATGGCTAGGTGAGCCGACGCTTCCGGGATTAGGTGAGCGATGGCGCACGCCCGCCGAAACGCGGGCCGAGATTAGAGCGCGCGGCTGGAATACCGTGGCCGGCTTCCAGACGCGCAATCCCGTGCATCGCGCGCACGAACACGTGCTGCGCATCGCGCTCGAAGTGACCGACGGATTGCTGCTGCATCCGCTGGTCGGCGAAACGCGCGCCGAAGATATCCCCGCCGACATTCGCATGCGCTGTTACCAGGCGCTGCTCGACAATTACCTGCCGCAAAAGCACGTGCTCTTCACCGTGTTGCCGGCCTTCATGCGCTACGCCGGTCCGCGCGAAGCCATTTTTCACGCGCTAGTGCGCAAGAATTTTGGCTGCACGCATTTCCTTGTCGGGCGCGACCACGCCGGCGTCGGCGGCTACTACGGTCCATACGAGGCGCACGAATTGCTGCGATCGGTTGCTGATCGCGGCCTGGATATCCAGCCGATTTTCTTCGACGAAGTTTTTTACTGCAATCGATGCGGTTCGATGGCCAGCCGCAAAACCTGCGCGCATCCCGACGACGCCCATCTCAGCCTAAGCGGCACGGAAGTTCGCCGCCGCTTGCGCGAAGGCTTGCCTTTGCCGGTGGAATTCACGCGGCCCGAAGTCGCCGCAGTGCTTGCCGAAGCGTTCCGCGAACCTGCCGGCGCAATCCAGGAGACGCAACGTGGTTGAAATTCTTCTCGGTGTCGTCGGCGGCATTTTGGTCGGCGCTACCGGTTCGGGATTCGGCACCGTGATCACGCCGGTCCTGCTGCTCTTGGGCTATCGCCCGGCTGTGGCGATCGGAACGACGCTCGGCGTGCTTGTAGCCACAAAATTTGTCGGCGCGGTGACGCACCATCAATTGGGTCACTGGCCGCGGCAACATGTCTGGCTGCTATTGGCCGGTGGCGTGGGCGGCGCGCTGGTGGCGGGCTACGCCGCGGCTACGTGGATGCCCGCACTTTCCGATGGAAATCGCTTGCTGGCGCGCCTGCTGGGGGCGGCCCTGCTCGGTCTGGCGGCGTTTATTTTCGGGCAGGAGCTTTGGACGAAATATGGGCGCGCACCGGTATTGGCAGACGAGATTCCGAAGGAGCGCGGCGGGCCAATGACGTTGTTTGCCGTCGGGATGGGCACGGGCGCAGCAGTGACGCTGACGGCGGCTGGCTCGGGCAGCGTTCTCGTTCCCGCGCTGGCCCTAGTGACGAATTGGAGCACGGCACAATTGGCCGCGGCCAGCAATTTGTTCGGCTGGGTGGTGGGCGCGATCGGAGTCCTATTGTTCTCCCACGCGGGAGCGTTCGAGTGGCCGCTGTTCGCAAAAGTTTTGGTCGGCACGCTGCCGGGAATCTATCTCGGCGCGATCGCTTCGCGCTACATCAAGCGCGGCTGGTTGCTGCGAGGCGTGGGCGTGATCGCAGTGATTCTGGGCGTGCGCCTGATTTTCCGGTAAACTTTCCGATAGGCCCTCACAAAGGAGAAACAAAGCGAATGGATACGCTTCAACAGGATTCACTGCGGCAAGAAGTGGCGGCGCAGCAGCAAGCGGCTGAGTCGTGGGACGCTGCTCAGCTAATCAAATGGGGGCTCGAGCGATTCGGCAAGAACCTTTCAATTGCATCGAGCTTCGGCGCCGAGGATGTTGTATTGGTGGAACTCGCCAAGCGCGCGGGAGTTCCCTACCGCGTCTTCACGCTCGACACCGATTTTCTTTTCCCCGAAACGTACACGCTGATCGACAGCACTGAAAGACTCTACGGCGTGCACGTCGAACGCACCCGCCCGGCGCTCACTCCTGAAGAGCAGGCCGCGAAGCATGGCGATGCGCTCTGGGGACGCGAGCCCAATCTGTGTTGCTCGATCCGCAAGGTTGAACCCCTGAAGAAAATGCTCTCCGGCCTGGACGCCTGGATCACCGGAATTCGCCGCGACCAGACCCCCCAACGCGCCAACGCCAAAAAGATCGATTGGGACGCCGGCTTCGGCCTGGTGAAAATCAATCCGCTGGCCGATTGGACTTCCGATCGCGTCTGGGATTTCATTCGCGACAACAAAGTTCCTTACAACGCGCTGCATGACAATCATTACCCGAGCATCGGCTGCACCTATTGCACGCGCCAGGTGATGCCCGGCGAAGATCCGCGCGCCGGCCGCTGGTCCGGATTCACCAAGACCGAGTGCGGACTGCACGCAAAAGAGTAACTTTTCGCTCTCAAAAATATTCTCAAGCCCGAGGCGCGCGTCGCGTAGCATTGCGGCGCGCGCCTTGGGCTTTCATTACGCCGCACGTTGAATAATAATTCGCAAATGCGCCGCGTCGATTTCAACGGTTTGGCCGTCCTCGCGCTCGAAAGCCGCCGCGCGCCGGAAACGGCCAAGCTGATCGCATCACGCGGCGGCCGGGCAATCGTTGCGCCGGCGCTGCGCGAAGTTCCTCTAGCATCGAATGTAAGAGCGCTTGAATTCGTCGACGCGCTGATCGCAGGCCAGTTTGATATCGCAATTTTTCTGACCGGCGTGGGCACCCGCGCGCTGGCCGGAATCGCGGACGCCGCCGGCAAGCGCGAGCCGTTTCTCGCCGCGCTGCGCAAAGTCGCTGTCGTGGCGCGCGGTCCGAAACCGCTGGCAGTTTTGCGCGAACTCAATGTTCCCGTCAGCGTCGCGGCGCCCGAGCCCAACACGTGGCGCGAACTTCTCGCCGCGCTGGACGCCGCCGTCTCGCAATTCCCTGTGCGCGGCCGACGCGTCGCTGTGCAGGAGTACGGCGTATCGAATCCCGAGTTATTGGCTGCGCTCACCGAGCGCGGCGCCACAGTGACGCCCGTGCCCGTCTATCAATGGGCGCTCCCCGAAGACCTTGAACCGTTGCGCGCGGCGATTGCCGCAATCGGGCGCGGAGAAATCGATATCGTGCTGTTCACGACGAGCGTGCAGATCGGCCACATTTTTCAAGTCGCCGCGCAAATGGACGCCGAAGCCAGCCTCCGGCGCGGCCTTGCGCGCATGGTGATCGCCTCGATCGGGCCGACCACCAGCGAGGCCCTGCAGCGGCACGGATTGAGCGCGGATATAGAGCCATCTCACCCCAAATTGGGCATTTTTGTGGACGAAACCGCGGCCCAGAGTGGCGCCATTTTGGTCCGCAAACGTGCCCTACCATAAACCCTGTAAATGAATGATTAAAAGACGGTTAAACCCGGCGCCGGTTCGCGCCAAAATTTTGGTGGAATGCAGCGAAGACTTGCGTTGGACACCCCGCTCGCGGCCCCGCTAACATTGCACATGGACACCACTGCTCTGTCCCCCGTGGACGTACAAAGCGAAGTTCCCAACGACGTTCTAACCATTGATTTCGACTTTCTCCTCGAGATCACCAGCCGGATCGCCGCGGCCGATGAACTCGATAAAGTGCTCGGGCGCGTGGTCGATTTTGTTTCAACTCTCGTGAAATGCGATTCCTGCTTCATTTACATTCTCGAAGGAAAGGAACTTATTCTGCGCGCCTCAAAGAATCCTCATCCCGATATCATCGGCCGTCTGCGTCTGCACGTCGGTCAAGGCATCACCGGATGGGTGGCTGAGCACAGAGAGCCGGTGACAGTTGCGCGCCATGCATCCAAGGATCCGCGCTTCAAAGTGTTTCACGAACTGCCGGAAGATAGTTTCGAGGCTTTCCTTTCGGTTCCCGTGCTGTGCCGCGGACGCCTCGTCGGCGTCATCAACCTGCAGCACAAGCAGCCTCACCATCACAGCAAGCGCCAGATTCAATTGATTTCGACGATCGGGTTTCTGGTCGGCGCCGAAATCGAAATGGCGCGCCTGGAAGGCGAAAATTCCGAATTAAACGAGCAACTTGAAACGCGCAAGGTCGTGGAGCGCGCCAAGGGAATTCTGCAACGTGAGCTGCGCATCAGCGAAGAGGAAGCCTATCTTTCGATGCGAAAGCAAAGCCGCCAGCGGCGTATGCCGATGAAAGATATCGCTTCGGCCATCGTGCTCAGCGACGAAGTGCATCGCGGCCGCAGCCCGGTCTCAAACGCTCGTACGGCTTAGGAAAACAATATCGGACACGAGGCGTCCGCGTTGCGCAGGCGCCTCGTGATGATTTACGTTGGTGGACGGATCAGGATTCTGAGAGGCTGATATTTCGTTCGGCGGCGTCTGCGTCGAATGGAGCTTCGGCAGTTTCTTCGGCCACGTCCCCCGCAACCTCCGCCGAAATTTCTTCGGCGAATTGCAGCTCCGCTCGAACCTCGAAAGCCCCTGCGGCGGCCTGCGCGATTTCGGCTGTGGCTTCCGATTTGGCTTTGGCCGCGACTTTCTCCACCGACCAATCGCGCGCCGCCATGGCGCGTTCGGCGGCAACGGCGCCGATCACGAGGAGCGCAGGCGCACCCAGCGTCGGCGCAAGGGCCACTTCACCCAGCGTCATCCTTACAACTTTCTGTTCGCGCCGCGTGGCGCAAGAAATCACCGCGCAAGGCGTGTCCGAGGAGAGCCCGCCGCGCACAAGCTCCTCGACGCGCGCCGCAACGTTCTGCCCCGGCATGTAGACCGCCAGCGTCGTGTCCTCGTCCGCCATTTGCACCCAAGCGGAGTCAGCCTTATCCCGGCTGTGATGATTGCTCACCAGCAGAAGCTTTGACGCTAGGCGCCGGTCCGTCAGCGCCACTTGCGCCGCCGCCGCGGCTCCCAGCACGGCCGTCACGCCCGGCACCACCTCGAACTCAACTCCAGCTCGCGCCAGCGCATCCATCTCCTCGCCCGCGCGGCCGAAAACCAGCGGATCGCCGCCCTTCAGGCGCACCACGGTGAGTCCTTGCTGCGCGTACTCGATCAGCCGGCGCTCAATTTCAGGTTGGGAGATCGAATCTTTGCCGCAGCGTTTGCCGACGTTCTGCACGCGTGCGCCGGGCGGCGCGAGCGCCAAGATCTCGTCGGAAACCAAATCGTCGTGCAAGATCGCATCGGCAACACGCAGTAGCCGCGCGGCCTTAAGCGTGAGCAACTCCGGATCGCCGGGCCCCGCGCCGATCAAATACACCTTGCCGGGAATCACGTATCCGTGACGCACCATAACTCCTTGACATTTTGACGACCTGCCCATGCTAGCACCTGCGGGAACGGCGCTCATCAGAAAAATCGCGAAGGCGAGACCGGGCGGCCGGCGCCCCGGGCGGCTGGCTGGGGTCCGTAGGGCTCCAGCGTTGTAGGCAGGGGAGCGCACAAGTAAGATACAATGTTGAGAAACCTTTCTCTCGGGTGTGCGTATAGTAAGTGATGAAGTCGCGTCTCAATCTGCGTGAGCCTATCTCCGTGGCGCTTGGCACCCTCTGGGAGCACAAGCTGCGGTCGTTCCTGATGTTACTGGGAATCATCCTTTCGGTCTCCACGCTGATTCTGGTGGTTTCGCTGATTTCCGGGGTCAATTTATACATTGCGGATCGCGTGGCGAATCTTGGCTCCAACGTTTTCTTGATCGCCCAATTTCCGATTATCACGGATGTGACCGATCAGGTGAAAGCCGCCCGCCGCAACAAGCTCATCACTTGGGACGACTACGAGTATCTGCGGACAAACCTTAAGCTACCGGAGCGCGTGGGCGTCGAGGTGCGCGACCTCGCGCGCGTGCGCTACGGCAATAAGACGCTCGAGGACTGCAGCGTTCGCGGAGTGAGTTCCACGATCGGCGAGATGGACGTCGAGGAGCCGGCGGAGGGCCGCTACATCAGCGACGACGACGAGTTGCACCGGTCGAACGTTGCGATGATCGGGTCCGACGTGGCCGCCAAGCTGTTTCCCAATGTCGATCCGCTGGGCCGCGAAATCATGGTGGATGGCAAGCCGTACCAAATCGTCGGCGTGGCCAAATCGATCGGCACCGTATTCGGGCAATCGCAAGACGAGTACGTCTACATTCCGGTCGAGGTTTTTCTGAAAGTTTATGACGTGGCCGATCGCAGCCTGACGATCAACATCCAAGCGCGCGGCCCCGATTGGATGGCGCGCACGGAAGACGAAGCGCGCATGTTAATGCGCGCGAGGCGTCACTTGGCGCCCAATGAAAAAGACGCGTTCGGAATCCTGAATTCCGCGGCGCTGCTCGATCTGTGGAATCAGCTCACGGGCTCGATCGCCGCCGCGATGGTCGGAATCGTGTCTGTATTCCTGGTGATCGGCGGCGTGGTGATCATGAACGTGATGCTGGCCTCGGTCACGGAGCGCACGCGGGAGATTGGCGTGCGCAAAGCCATCGGCGCGCGGCATCGCGATATCCTGCTGCAATTTCTGTTGGAAGCCGGCGTGATGGCGGCGATCGGCGGAACGATTGGCGTGACGATTGCCTATGGCTTGGCAAGCTTGGTCGGCGCGACAACGTCCGTGCCCATGCACGTGCCGTTGACGGCGGTGCTTATCGCGTTGGGCGTTTCGACAGGCGTAGGGTTGTTCTTCGGGATTTATCCGGCGCGCAAGGCCGCGAAGTTGAGTCCGATCGAAGCGCTGCGTGCGGAAGTCTAAGGCGGAGAAGCCGCGATGCCATTGATGCTCGGCGAAAACGCGAAGATGGCGCTGACCACGCTGCGTGAGAACAAAATGCGCTCGTTTCTCACCGTGTTGGGAGTGGTGATCGGAATCACTGCGCTGATTTCGGTAGCCTCGATTTTGGTCGGGCTGTATCAGGATGTGGACAACATGCTGAACGACTACGGCCCGAACACTCTTTTCGTTTGGCGATTGTCGCCCGGAATACAAACCGGTCCGCCGACGGCGGAAGAACGCTCGCGAAAGACGCTTTCTTACGACGACGTGCTGGCCATTCGGCAATTCTGCCCTGACGTGAAGTTGGTGACCGCCAGCCTTTACCCGCGAGTGAATTTTACGGGCCCACAAACGCCCGTGAACGCTCTGTACAAAGACCGCGAAGTGGACGGCGTGGATTTCTCCGGCAATCTGGTCGAATCGGAAGACGTCTTCAATTCGCGCCCGGAGGTCGGCCGCTTTTACTCGGAGGCCGAGGACCTGCACCGCTCCGATGTCGCGGTGATCGGCTACGACGTCGCGCAAGGGCTGTTTGGACCGGGAAATCCGCTCGGCAAACAAATCACCATCAGCGGCGTGCCCTACGAAGTGATCGGCGTATTCGGGAAACGCAAGGGGCAATTCTTCAAGGACCCGCAGGCGGATAAAGAAATCGACATTCCCTATCGCACGTATCAGAAACACTATCCGGCCGACGACGAAAATTTCATCGGCGCCGAAGCGTACCCCGGCCGCATGGCCGAGGCCGAAGACGAAATCACGGCTGTGTTGCGGCGGCAGCGCAAGGTTCCATACGACAAGCCGGACAACTTCGGCATCTCCAGCGCGCAGCAAATTGCCGATCAGTTCCGCCAGATCACCGGATCGGTGGCGCTGCTGATTGCCGTGATCAGTTCGATCGGACTGCTGGTCGGCGGCGTGGGCGTGATGAACATCATGCTGATGTCCGTAACGCAGCGAACGCGCGAGATCGGCGTGCGCAAAGCCATCGGCGCGCGCAAACGCGACATCATTTGGCAATTTTTGACCGAGGCGATGGTGCTCACCGGCTCTGGCGGCGTGATCGGCGTGCTGTGCGGCGTCGGAATCAGTATGCTGATCAACGCGCTGGCGCCGAGCCTGCCTTCGAGCGTCCCTCTGTGGGCCGTGTTTTTGGGCACGGGCATGTCGATGAGCGTCGGGTTGTTCTTCGGTATGTATCCCGCCGTGAAAGCCGCCCGGCTCGATCCCGTTGTTGCCCTCC
The DNA here is from genome assembly GCA_050014395.1 of Candidatus Acidiferrales bacterium. GTDB lineage: Bacteria > Acidobacteriota > Terriglobia > Acidiferrales > UBA7541 > DASPOJ01. Next base: position 51,684 of record JBEKDK010000004.1, read on the forward strand.
GCTACGAGTAGTGCATCCCGCCTGATCGGCCAAATGCTCGCCGTGATCCCGTAGCAGCGATCGCCGCGGCTGGGCAACCGCGATCGCACCCTCACACAGCTCGGAGATCGTTAGAACCGCGGCATCGATAATTCGTCAATTACATTGCGCACCGTGGCGGCAGCATGTACAGTGTGCGCCGCTTCGGATGTGAGAAACGGCAGTTCTGTCCGCCGACTTTCAAAGGGGGAAACGATGGTTCGAACGAGCACAATGCTTCGAGTTTTTGTTGTCATGGCTTTGCTTTGCGCTGGCGTCGCGTATTCGCAATCCGCGCCCGCGAGAAACATCGATCCAAGAATCAGTCCGAACCTCGCCGACGCTCAAACTTACATCACCGACGCTTGGAATAAGGTGGTCCTGGCGCAGAAGGTGAACAATTTCGATATGGCCGGCCACGCCGACAACGCCCGGAACGATCTGGTTCATGCGAGCAATGAACTGTATCTGGGAGCACAAGCGGCGTACGCGCACACAAAATAGCTGACCGGTCGGCGCATTTCTGATTAAGGCCTGCCCGCTGCTGCGGGCAGGCTCGACCCCAACAAAAATGGGCGTACGGCGAGGCCCGCGGCGCGAATCAGGTAATGCGCTCGAAGAGGTAGCCGGCTTCGGTGAGCGCCTTCAGCAGCACGGCCACGTGTTCGGCGCCGCGCGTTTCCATCGTGAGGTCGATGGCGGTGTCGCCGAAATTCACGCCGTAATAGGCGCGATCGTAGGCAGTCGCCACGATGTTCGTGCGATGCTCGGTGAGCACGCCGGTGAGCCGATGTAGCGCGCCGGGATAATCGGGCAGATGAATGCGCAGGCGAATCATGCGCCCATCCTGCACCAGGCCGCGCTCGATAATGCGCGAAAGGATCGTGACGTCCAGATTGCCGCCGGAAACGATCAGCACCACTCGTTTGCCGGAAAGTTTCGTTTTGCCGTTTAGCAGAGCTGCGAGCGGGACGGCGCCCGCTCCTTCGGCGAGAATTTTCTCGCGCTCGAGAAGCAACAGAATCGCGCTGGCGATCTCTTCTTCTTCCACAGTCACAATTTCATCGACGTACTTCTGCACCAGCGGCAACGTCAGTTCGCCCGCGCGGCGCACGGCGATGCCGTCAGCCAGCGTTGTGGCCACCGGCAACGTGACCGGCTTGCCGTGCTCTACCGCTTCCTTCATTGAAGCCAGGCGCGCGGTTTGCACGCCGATCACGCGAATCGATGGGCGCGCGTGTTTCAGCACGCAGGCCACGCCGCTGATCAGCCCGCCGCCGCCAATGGCGGTGACGACGGCTTCGATATCCGGCTGCTGCTCGAACAACTCAATACCCAGCGAGCCTTGGCCCGCGATCACCGCGAGATCGTCGAACGGATGAATCAGCGTGAGGTTGTTCTCTTTCGATCGGCGCAGCGCTTCGTCGAAGGCTTCGTCGTAATTCGCGCCGTGCAGCAGCACTTCGGCGCCATAGCGCCGCGTGGCCATCACTTTGTTCAACGGCGTCGCCAGCGGCATGCAGATTTCCGCCGGAATTCCCCGCCGCGTGGCGTGATAGGAGACCGCCTGCGCGTGATTGCCTGCCGAAGCCGCGATCAGGCCGCGCCGGCGCTCGTCCTCGGTAAGCGTGAGGATGCGATTCAGTGCGCCGCGCTCCTTGTAGGAACCGGTACGCTGCAAATTTTCGAGCTTCAGAAAAACGTCGTTGCCGGTCATCTCGGAAAATGTTTCCGAGCGGGCGCAGGGCGTCACCAGAATCGAATCCCGGATCCGGCCGCGTGCTTGCTTGATGTCTTCGACCTTTAGCATGAAGTCACTTTCTCGTATCGCCGGCGAATCTAGCGACGGCCGCGGAAAGTTTTGAAACCCGCGGCGCTCGCCTGGCGATGAAGAATCTTACGCTTTTTCGCCGGATCGAGCGCGCGGCGCAAAATATCGGTGCGATCGCGCCCAAGGCGTTTCACCCACGCGCCGTATTCGGGACCGAAACGCTGCGCAAGCTCGGCGCGCAAGCGCGCGGCCAGCGAAGGGCTTAACCCGCCGGTCGAAATCGCGATTTGCAGCGAGCCGCGGCGCACCACCGCCGGATAATAAAAATCGCAATTCGGCGGATCGTCCACCGCGTTGCACAGAACACCGGCGCGGCGCGCTTGGCGAAAAATGTCGCGGTGAAGCGCAGCGGACGACGTCGCGGCAATTACCAGAAACGCACCGCCCAGATCGCCGGGGAGATACGCGCGTTTGCGCCAAACGATTTGCTTGCCGCGGGCCCAGCGGCGAATTCTGCCCGTGGCTTCGGGCGCCACAACTGTGACGCGCGCTCCGGCGCGCAACAGGCTATCGATCTTCGATTCCGCGATCGCGCCAGCGCCAACCACCAGGCACCGTCGTCCCGTCAATTTCAAGAACAGCGGGAACAGGTCGGGCGCTGCGCCGCGCTTCACAGAGCGGCTTCCCCGCGGTCGTCATTGCGGATGCGAATCACTTCCTCGAGATTGGAAACGAATATCTTGCCGTCGCCGATGCGCCCGGTGCGCGCCGCCGCCGAAAGCGTGCGGACCACTTCGTCCACGCGCGCATCCGCGATGACGATTTCCAGCTTCACCTTCGGCAGCAGGTCCACGTTATATTCCCGGCCGCGATAGACCTCGCGGTGGCCTTTTTGCCGGCCGTGCCCGCGAACTTCCGAAGCCGTCATGCCTTCGACGCCGATCGCGATCAAGGCCTCTTTGACCGAATCCAATTTCGACGGCTGAATGATCGCTTCAATTTTTTTCATGCGTCACATCCCTTTCTTTTCTCAGGCTTGGGCCGCCCGAGCGTGCTGCGATGCGGGGCATGCCGATTGCGCCGCGCCAACGGCGGCGAAACGCTTCTGAACTCCACGAACTTGATGAAACTGATGAACTTAGTTGAGCCCGCCACTGGGAACGTCTAAAACCAAGAATTTTGCATCCGCCCAATTGAAATTTTCCGTTTCCCATCTAAAAGAGTCAAGCGTAGAGTCGATCACCTTAATGAATTCTAAACAAGATTCAAACGAAATATAAACAGGGGCCATAAGAAACAAGGGTGGAGTCGGTGCCTTCAATATCATATAAATAGGAGACGATGAAAACTATGCGCATTAAGATTCTTCTAGTATCCGGTCTATTGCTGATTGCGTCCACCGTTGTACGGGGCCAGGCTACGGCCCCGGCAACAACGGACTCGAGTTCCCCGGCGACTGCGGCGCAAACGCCGGCCGCAACCCCCGCAGCGACGCCGGATTCAAGCTCCACGGCGCCCGCGGCGCAAAGTCCCGCCGCGACGCCCGCAGCGGCGCCAACGGCGCCGCCGACGTGGTCTGCGGGGCCGATCGACTTCGCCGGCGAGATCGACGGCTACTATACCTTTAATACGAATCATCCGGACGGCGTTTTTGGAAACACGTCCGGGACATACAGCACGTACAATAACAACAATCTTTACAACTTCAACTCCAAAGCCAACCAGTTCGATTTGAATTTCGCCAAGCTGGCGATGTCGCACGCGCCGGACCCGGTCGGCTTCGAGTTGGACTTCGGATTTGGGCGCACAGTGCAAACGGTCAATTTTTCCGAGCAGCCCAACGGCTTCCAGTACGTGGAGCAAGCGTACTTGGAATGGAAGCCGGCCAAGGCCAAGGGGTTCGAGTTGGACTTCGGGAAATTCGCGACGAGCGCCGGCGCGGAAGTGATCGAGACGTACAACAACTGGAACTATTCGCGCTCGCTGCTTTTCACATGGGCGATCCCGTATTACCACATGGGCGTGCGGACGTCCTTTCCGATCGGAAAACACTGGACCGCCGGAGTGCAGGTGGTCAACGGCTGGAACAACGTTTCGACGACTGTGAACAGCGGCAAGACGCTCGGATTCGTCGCGGCCCTTACGACAGCCAAGGCCACGTGGAACATCAACTACTACACCGGCCCGGGGAATGCCGGCTCGAACAGCGGCTGGCTGAACTTGATCGATACCACGCTGTTGCTGACGCCAACGGGTAAGCTCGCTAAGCTCAACGCGTACATCAACTACGATTACGACCGGCACGGCTTCGGCACATCCCAGGGTTTCGCAATGCCGGCAGTTTCCTGGTACGGCATCGCCGGCGCGCTCCACGAACAATTGACTGGGAAGTTTGCTCTCGCACAGCGCTTTGAATGGTTCGACGACGCAAACGGATTCGACCTTTCGAGCGCCCTGCCGCCCGCTGTCGCCGGCGACGCGGTACCGCAACAGGTGAAGGAAATCACGATCACGGCGGAATACAAGCTGCTCGAAGGTCTGCTGTGGCGGCTGGAATACCGGCGAGACTGGTCCACGTATCCGATGTTCTTGCGTGGCGCGTTCCCCCAACAAGCTGATTTCTGCAATTACAACGTCGACTTCGACGACGGTTGCGCCAATCAGGAACCCGACGAAGGTGGCATCGTGAAGGCGCCCGATACTGGCTCGGGGTTGATGAACACCGTCAACCCGCTGGCCACGGTGGCGCCCGGCGCCGAATTCCCCTCCGTGCTCAGCCCGAACAACCCGGCGGGCCTGTACGGCTTCTCGAAATCGCAGAACACGATCACCATCGGTCTGATCGCGTTCTTCGGCCCCAAGCGGTAGAGCGAGGCGGTCCGCTGACAAGGGACGAGAGCGTTACAAGTGATGATGGAGACCTAGATTGAATTGCGAGTGATTGTGTGGATGGCCGGGAGCTCCCGGTCGCCGTCGGCAGCGGCGGCCGGGAGCTTTGGCCGGCCCTGGCGCACATTGGAGAACTGGTGGGCGCCAAGTAACTCCGAAACGGCGCGCGGCGGGTGCGAAGCGCTGACGGTTGCGCAAAACGGGCGTGGCCCTGTATGATTCCGAGTTTCATGAAGCTTGGCAAGACGCGTCAGCGCGCAAGGCGATCCCACCGAGAGACGCACATGGATTTCTGTTGTGGAATATCATTTCATCTAAGGAGCTCAAATGAATGCTAAGGAGTTGTTGGAGTTCGTAACCAAGAACGACATCAAGCAAGTGGATTTGCGCTTCATCGACCTGCCGGGCGTCCAGCAGCACGTCAGCTATCCGATCGCCGAACTGAACAAGGGATCTCTCGAAGATGGCTTTGGCTTCGATGGATCGAGCATTCGCGGCTGGCAAGCCATCAACGAAAGCGACATGCTCTTGATTCCGGACCCGGAAACGGCGTTCATCGACCCATTCTGCAACGTCAAGACCATCGTCTTGATCTGCGACGCGATCGACCCCGTCACCCGCCAGCCTTACGGACGCGACGCCCGCTGGGTGGCGCGCAAGGCCGAGCTGTACCTGAAGAACAGTCACCTGGGCGACACGGCGTACTTCGGCGCCGAATCCGAATTCTTCATCTTCGATAGCATTCGCTTCGACACGGACCACCAGCACAGCTATTACTTCATCGACTCCGACGAAGGCCGCTGGAATTCCGGCAAAGAAGGCCCGAACCTGGGATACCGGCCGCGCTACAAGGAAGGCTACTTCCCCGTCCCGCCAACCGATCAATTCCAGAATCTGCGCAGCGAAATCGTGCAGACGATGTTGGCCTGCGGTCTGGATATCGAGTGTCATCACCACGAAGTCGCCACCGGCGGACAATGCGAAATCGATCAGCGCTTCAACACGCTGGTGAAATCGGCCGACGGCATGACACTCTATAAGTACATCATCCGCAACGTCGCGTTTAAGTACGGCAAGACCGTCACCTTCATGCCCAAGCCGCTGTTCGCCGATAACGGCAGCGGAATGCACACGCACCAGAGCATTTGGAAAGACGGCAAGCCGCTGTTCGCCGGAGACCGCTACGCCGGACTTTCCGAAATGGCGCTGCACTACACCGGCGGGCTGCTGAAGCACGCGCGCGCGCTTTCCGCGATCATTGCTCCGACGACCAACAGCTACAAGCGCTTGGTGCCCGGTTACGAAGCGCCGGTGAACCTGGCGTATTCGCGCCGCAACCGCTCGGCCGCGTGCCGCATCCCGATGTATTCCAACAGCCCGAAGGCCAAGCGCGTTGAGTTCCGTCCGCCCGACCCGGCCGCCAATCCGTATCTGGCGTTCGCGGCCATGCTGATGGCCGGCTTGGACGGCGTGCTGAATAAGGTGAATCCCGGCGAGCCTCTGGACAAGGACATCTACGATCTGTCGCCTGAGGAGTTGAAGGCCGTGCCGTCGATGCCGGGCTCGCTGGAAGAAGCGCTCTCCTGCCTCGAGGCCGACCACGAATTCCTGCTCAAGGGCGACGTCTTCTCCGAGGACCTGATCGAAACCTACATCAACTACAAGCGCAAGAACGAAGCCGACGCCGTGCGCATGCGCCCGCATCCGTACGAATTCCACCTCTACTACGACATTTAGTCGTCCAGTCGTAGCTGTGGACATCGAAGCGAAAACCGAACGGGCCGGCGATCAAATCGCCGGCTCGTTTCGCGTCTGAGTCTCGCACCCGATCAAACTTAAGGAATCAATATTTTCTGAGGTCGAACGGCGGCAGAGCCAGCAAAGAGCGGCGCGCGGCGGCCCACAGCGCGGACGTGGCTGCGGCCAGATCGCCGGCAGTGGCGGTGAGATAGCGGACGACGCAACCGCCGCTGCCTAGAAGGCTGGCTCCGGCGCGCAGATGCGGCATGGTAGCTAGCGTCGCGTGCGTGGCGTCGGTGACGGATTGCCAATTCTCGAAGCCATCGGCGAGCATCACCAGTGAAGCCACATAGCCGAATCCTTCCGCGATGCCGAGACTTGTTGGGCGCAAATCGCTCGCTCCCGGACTCTTCGGCGCATCGGCCTGCGAGCCGCGCGGTGCGGGCGCGATTTTCGTTCGGCTGAGATATAACGGCGCGCCGTCGCAAAACACACGCGTCTCCGAATCGAATTCACGGGAGGCCCAGGCTTCGCCGTGCGCCAATCGCCCGGCGGCGAACGCATCGAACAGAATTGCGCGGCTGCCGCGTCCCAATTCCACTGACAATCGCTGCCTGAATCGCGAATCCGCGTGCGGGATTACGTGATCCGGCACGAATTCCAGCGTCGCACCAGCGCCCACTTCAATCCACGTTTCCTGCACGCTCGGCTCGCCAAGTGAGCGATAGACGCGCGTGGCCGAAGGAGTGGAAAGGCACGCATGCGTTCCGGGATCGAGCACCACTCTTGACAAGAGACGATCGCCGCCGAGAATTCCGCCCGTGGGATTGAGCAGCAGCATGTAGGCCGCGCCGTCGTCCATCGCAATCGCGGTCTGCGCCTGCAGCGGCAGCGTGTAACGCAAGCGGCTGACGACGGTGCGTCCGCCATCGTTCTTGAAACGCAGGCTCAGGAACCCATCGCGCCCGGCGCGTTCAAGACTCGAAGAGAAGTTCGCGCCTGACCCAGCTGACGACTGTGTCCACGCCTGTCCCGTCTTTGAGGTTGGTGAAGACGTATGGCCTTTCCCCGCGCACGCGTTTGGCGTCGCGATCCATCACTTCCAGGCTCGCGCCAACGTACGGCGCAAGATCGATCTTATTGATGACGAGCAATCCCGACGTTGTGATGCCCGGCCCGCCCTTGCGCGGGATTTTGTCGCCCTCCGCCACGTCGATCACGTAGATCGTCGCGTCCACCAGCTCTGGGCTAAACGTCGCTGCCAGATTGTCGCCGCCACTTTCGATGAACAAAATTTGCAGGCCGGGAAAGCGCTGGAACATTAGCCGCGCTGCCTCAAGATTCACCGAAGCATCTTCGCGAATCGCTGTGTGCGGGCAGCCGCCGGTTTCTACGCCGACGATGCGCTCGGCCGGCAGCACGCCGCGGCGCGTCAAAAATTCGGCGTCCTCGCGCGTGTAAATGTCGTTGGTGATCACCGCCAAATCGTATTGCGGCTGCAACCGTCGGCAGAGCGATTCCACCAGCGCGGTTTTCCCCGAGCCCACCGGCCCGCCGATCCCGATGCGCACTGGAACTTGCGTCATGATCGGAATAGCCTCGCGGAAAGATGGGCGTGCTGCATCGCCGCAATCTCGATGGCCGGAACGAAGCTCCAAATTTCATCCGGCTTGCGATTCGCGGCAACCGCAGCCAGCCGCGCAATGATGGGCCGCAAATTCCACAGGATGCGCTGCCCGGCCAGTTGGCCCAGCGGTGCGAGGCGCAGCGCCGCGCCCACAAGCTGCGCGCTTGTGGCATACAGCAGCGCCGAAGCCGTCGCCTGCGCGTCCCAACCCTGCGCGCTCGCAATCAAGCCAAACGCAACCGCGTGATGCCCTGGCGTTCGGCCGCTCTCGAGGGCGGCGGACAATTCCTCCACAATCGCACTTCCACACACCGCCGCCGCGATACGCAGCGTCTGCCGCCCCATTTGCCGGCTTGCCTCGCGTAATTCCGCCGCGCACTTCATCGCTTCGAGTGACGCATCAAGTTCAAGGCAGGCGGGCAGATCGCCCGCGGCCGCGGCCCGCGCCGCCGCAATCGCGGCAACAGCATCGGTAGGCCCTGCGGAATTTTCAAGATACGCGCGAATGAACGATTCCACGCCGGCGGCATCGCTCACCGCGCCGGCCTGCACGTAAGTTTCCAGCCCCAGCGAATGCGCGTAGCCTCCCGCGGGAAACAATCCGTCGGAAAATTGCAGCAGGCTGATCAGCGCGTCAGCGTCCATGCCGATGCTCGTGAGCGTGGTTGTCGCTATGAACGTGGTCGTCGCTCTCAACGTGGTTATCGGAGTGATCGTGCGTGTGGCCGTGCGTTGCCTCATGCGCATGGTCGTGGCTGTGCGCCTTGCCGATCGGCTCGAAGACGGCCAGCCGCCGCTCCCAGCGCGCGCCGATGCGATCGAGAAGTTGCACCATCGCCGTATCATCCGGCACCAGCAGCGCGTCGCCATCCACTGCCAGCGGAAAATGCCGATTGCCAACCTCAAACGCGATGCGCACCGCGCTGCGTGAATCGGCCGGCAAAATCGCGAGCACCGATTCCGGCGCCGCCTCGATCGCCAGATACCAATCGGCCTCAATCCACACGATTGCTCCCGGCTCAAGCGTCGTGCCGGTAGGCAAAGCGAAAGCAATTTCGCGCCCGCCGGCCGTCGTGAACCGGCCGCGCAGCCAGCGGCGCTGCTCAGATGTAAGGATTAGCGAATCGCGCTGCCTGCCAGAGATGCCGGCGGCCGCAGCTGGCAGCGCGAGTTGTTCGATAATCAGCACGCCCGCCTCCGCGATTTAAAAAAGAAAATAGCGTTGCGCCATCGGCAGCACGCGCGCCGGCTCGCACGTCAGCAATTCGCCGTCGGCGCGCACCTGATAGGTTTCAGGGTCCACTTCGATGCGCGGCAGCGCGTCGTTGCGAATCATGTCGCGCTTGCTCAGCCCGCGGCAGCGGCGCACCGCGGAGATTCTCTTTTTCAATCCCAATTTCGCCGGCACTCCGCCATCCAGCGCCGCCTTAGAAACGAACGTCAACGAAGTCGAATTCACCGCTGCGCCGAAGCTGCCAAACATCGGCCGATAAAGCACCGGCTGCGGCGTGGGAATCGAAGCGTTGGCGTCGCCCATCGCGGCCCACGCAATGAAGCCGCCTTTCAGAATCATTTCCGGCTTCACGCCGAAAAACGCCGGCGTCCACAACACCAAATCCGCAAACTTCCCCGTCTCAACCGACCCAACTTCGTGCGCAATTCCGTGCGTGATCGCGGGATTGATCGTGTATTTCGCCACGTAGCGCCGCACGCGCAGATTGTCGCTCCCGGATTTTTCGCCCGGCAACGGCCCGCGCTGCTTTTTCATTTTGTCCGCGGTCTGCCACGTGCGAATCACCACTTCCCCGATGCGCCCCATGGCCTGCGAATCTGACGACATCATGCTGATAGCGCCCAAATCGTGCAGCACGTCCTCGGCGGCGATCGTTTCAGCGCGAATGCGCGACTCCGCAAACGCCACGTCTTCCGGAATCGATGGACTCAAATGATGGCAGACCATCAGCATGTCTAGATGCTCGTCGAGCGTGTTGACGGTAAACGGCATCGTGGGGTTGGTCGATGACGGCAAACAATTCGGCTCGCCGCAGACCGTGATAATGTCCGGCGCGTGTCCGCCGCCCGCGCCTTCAGTGTGATACGTGTGGATCGTGCGCCCGCGGAACGCGCGAATCGATTCCTGCACGAAGCCGGCTTCGTTCAGCGTGTCCGTGTGAATCGCCACTTGTACGTCGAATTCTTCGGCCACTCCCAGCGCGCAATCGATCGCCGCCGGCGTCGTGCCCCAGTCTTCGTGCAGCTTCAATCCGATCGCGCCGGCTGCGATCTGCTCGATCAGCGGCTCCGGCCACGACGCGTTGCCCTTGCCGAGAAAACCGAGATTGATCGGAAAGCCTTCCGCGGATTCCAGCATGCGATGCATATTCCACGGGCCGGGCGTGCACGTGGTGGCATTGGTGCCGGTGGCGGGCCCCGTACCGCCGCCGAGCAGCGTGGTCACGCCGGCAGCGAGCGCCGTCTCCACGAGCTGTGGGCAAATAAAATGTATGTGCGAATCGATTCCGCCGGCCGTGGCGATTTTTCCTTCTCCGGCGATCACCTCCGTGCTCGCGCCGACGACCATGCCGGGCGTCACGCCATCCATCAAATCTGGATTGCCCGCCTTGCCGATGCCCACGATTCGTCCGCCGCGAATCCCGATATCGGCCTTCACGATTCCGCTGTGATCCAGGATCACAGCGTTGGTGATCACCGCGTCCAGCGCTCCGCCGGCGGCCGTGGCCGTGCTCGATTGCCCCATGCCGTCGCGCAACACTTTGCCGCCGCCGAATTTCGCCTCTTCGCCGGGCGTGGTCAGGTCGCGCTCGATCTCAATGAAAAGATCGGTGTCGGCCAAGCGCACGCGATCGCCCACGGTGGGACCGTAAAGGTCCGCGTACTGACGGCGTGGAATATTCAGGCTCACGCGTCTAAGCTCCCAAGAATCCTTGTTCGCGCGCGCGTTTCAATGCCGCTTCGCGCCGCGATTCGTCGGTCGATCCCTCGGTCAAACCGTTGCACCCATGCACCGTCGCCGTCCCGCCGATCGCCACCAGCACGACGCGCTTTGTATCTCCCGGCTCAAATCGCACCGCCGTCCCCGCCGGAATGTTCAGCCGCATCCCGAACGCCAGCTTGCGATCAAAGCGCAGCGCCTTGTTCGCCTCAAAAAAATGATAATGCGAGCCGACTTGAATCGGCCGGTCGCCCGTGTTGGCGACTTCGAGTTCCTGGGTCCGCCGGCCGGCATTCGCCACCACCGCGCCCTCGCCCAAAATGTATTCGCCCGGAATCATCAAGAGCCGCTCAGTCTCCCCCCCTAACCCGTTGTCCTAATTGCACTTACTGCCGCTGTTCCGTTTTGGAACTAACGGATCGGGTGGTGCACCGTCACCAATTTCGTCCCGTCGGGAAACGTTCCTTCCACCTGAATTTCGGGCAGCATCTCCGGCACGCCTTCCATCACGTCGGCGCGCGTCAAAATCGTGGCGCCAAATTCCATCAGCTCCGAAACGGAGCGGCCGTCGCGAATCGCTTCGAGCAATTCCCCGGTGATCAGCGCAACCGCCTCGGGATAGTTGAGCAGCAACTTGCGCGCCCGCCGCTTCCGCGCAAGCTCCGCCGCCGTGGCGATCAACAGCTTATCGACCTCGCGGGGCGTGAGATGCATGCCGGAAGATTATCAAACGAGGGAAAGCGCGACAATGCCCGGGGCCGCGCCAAATCTTTGCTTCAGCCGCCGCGTTATTTCGATAGGCGATGTGAACTGCGCTTCGGCCGGCCCTAAACCGCCAGGCCATTCACGCGAAACACGATCGCATAATCGCACGGCTTCTCCGCCGGCAATTTCACGCGCAGCGCGTCCGCGTCCTGCGTCCATTCAAGCTTGCCCGGCGCGCCGAGTAATTCGACATTGGTGATTTTCCCCATCGCCACGGCGCTCGACGTTCCGAGCGGCGCGATCACCGCCGTTTCGCCCGGCACACCCATCACGAACGCATACAGCGTTTGCCCCTTGGTCGTAAAGCGCACGTCGGCTTCGGTGAAATCCTGGCGGCCTTTCTCGTTGAACGCGGAAGCCGGCGCGGCCGCGGTCGGCGCCGCACCCGGAGCGGCAGGCACCGTGCTCGGCCCTGCGCCAAATATTTTCCATGGCCGGCTCGAATAAATCGCTTCGCTATTCACCGCCATCCATTTTGTGATCCCGTCGAGCACGGCAAGTTCCCTGTCGTCGAGCATGCCGCTATTCGGCAGCGGAAAATTCAGCAGCAGATTGCCGTTGCGGCTGACGATGTCCACGAGCATGTCCACCACGCGCTTCGGCGTCTTGTAGACGATATCGCGCTGGTAGTGCCAATTGCCAACGCACGTGTCCGTCTGCCAGGGCCGCGGCCAAATCGCATCGACAACGCCGCGCTCGACGTCCAGCGCGCACGTCCCCGTCGCGCAATCCTCGCGCCGCTTGCTGGTGTACACCACATCGACCACTCCCCCGCTCCGCGCCGCATCGCGATTGTAAAAATCTGCGACCAAGCTGAGCCCCAAATCCTCAAACGGTATCGGCCCGTCGACGTAAAGCAAATCGGGCTGATAGCGCGAGTAAAGATCCTGTATGCGCCTGAACCACTCACGCCGCCACACTTCGGGAATGCCGTCGTCGTTCCAATCCACTTTTTCCGGCGGCACGCCGGTGGCCGTGTAATCGTGATACAGATCGTTCCACCGCGGATCGGCGCCGTCGTACGGCACACCCGCCAGCGGCCCATCCTTATCGGCCATGTGGCTCACGCCCCACCATTTGTAACTGATCCACAAATGATCGCTCACGCCGAATCGCAGCCCATTTTCGTGCGCGGCCTGCCGCCATTCGCCCACGACGTCCCGCTTGATCCCCATGTTCGCCGCGTTCCAGCGATGAAATTTCGAATCCCACATGTCGAAATTGTCGTGATGCACTCCCATGCTGACGAAATATTTCGCGCCGGCCTTTTTGTAGAGCTGCATCAAATGATTCGGATCGAATCGTTCGCCCTTCCACGTCGCGATCACGTCTTTGAATCCGAATTTCGAAGGATGCCCGTAATGTTGCACGTGATACAAATTCTGCGGCGAACCCTGAATATAAATGTTCCGCGCGTACCAATCGCCCTGCTCGGCGGCGGATTGCGGCCCCCAGTGCGCCCAGATCCCGAACTTCGCGTCGTTCAGCCACGCGGGCACCTGGTACGCCGCGAGCGATTCGCGCGTTCCGGCAAACGGGCCAGGCGTGATCGTCGGCGCGGCCAGCGGCGTCTGACCGCCAGCGCGCGCCACCATCCACGCTGGCACAGCGCCCGCCATAACTTTCATCATCGATCGCCGCGACAACAACATCCGCCGAGATTTAGACATAGCGTAGCCTCCTAGTGGCTCGAACCGCAGTATACGACCTGCCATGCATCTGCGGATCGGAAATAATCACACCGCGCGGCGGCATCGCAAGCGTTCATCCGAACATCTATTAGAGATCACTCAGCATCGAAGTGGAAGACACAATTCCAGCCTGAGCATCGCGCCGACTCGATAGGGAGATCTCGCACCATGCAGATCGCCGGAACCGCCACCGCGTTCCCCGCACAATACTATTCGCAAGAAACGCTCGCCGCGGCGCTCAAAGAACGCTGGGCGCCGCAATTCGACAAGCCCGAAATTATCGAGCGCATGCTGAATCGCGTCGGAGTCGATGGCCGCTATCTCGCGCTGCCGATCGAGCGCTATTACAAGCTGAATGAATTCGGCGTGACCAACGACGCGTGGATCGAAGTCGCTTGCGATCTCGGCGAACAAGCGCTAGGCCGTGCGCTGGCCCGCGCCGGCGTTCAGACCAGCGACCTCGACGCCATCTATTTCGTCTCCGTCACCGGAATCGCCAGCCCTTCGATCGACGCGCGCCTGGTGAATCGCATGAAATTGCCGGCGCGCATCAAACGCGTGCCGATTTTCGGACTCGGCTGCGTCGCCGGAGCCGCGGGCATCTCGCGCGCCGCGGACTACGTGCGCGGCTTTCCGAATCACGCAGCCGCGCTCGTCTCTGTGGAGTTGTGCTCGCTCACTTGGCAGCGCAAAGATACTTCGCTCGCAAATATTATTTCCACGGGCCTATTCGGCGATGGCGCCGCCGCCGTCGTTCTCACTGGCAGCGAACGCGCGTCGCAGGGCCCGAAAATTCTCGCCACGCGCTCATCCTTTTATAACGACACCGAAGACGTGATGGGATGGGCCGTGTCCGAGCGCGGTTTTCAGATCGTCCTCTCGCCCACCGTCCCTGACGTTGTGCACCAGCACCTCGCGCAGGATGTCGACGCATTCCTCGGCGAGCACGGCCTCTCGCGCAGCGACATCGGAAGTTGGATCATGCACACCGGCGGCCCGAAAATTCTGAACGCGACAACAGAAGCCCTCGGCTTGCCCAAGGATGCGCTCGAAGCTTCCTGGGCCTGCCTGAAGAAAGTCGGCAATCTTTCTTCCGCCTCGGTCCTCTTGGTGTTGGATGAATTTATGTATCGCCGTCGCCCCGCACCCGGAAGCTACAGCATTCTCGCAGCGATGGGCCCCGGCTTCTGCGCCGAGCTCGTGCTTCTTCAGTGGTAGGATTTTTCAGCGGCGCTCGCGGATATCGCTACATTCTCCGGACCGTTAATCCACCGTCCACCATAATCACGGCCCCGGTGGAATAAGGGAAATCCCCGCGCGCCAACGCGGCCACGGCCTTGCCGACTTCTTCCGTCGTACCCCAACGCGCGTCGATCGCCAGGCCTTCGCGCAGTAACCTGTCGTATTTTTCGATCACACCCGCCGTCATGTCCGTGCGGACAACGCCCGGGCAAACCTCATAAACCGGAATTCCAAATTCGCCCAGCCGCACAGCCCACAGCTTCGTCGCCATGGCCACGCCGGCTTTTGAGATGCAGTAATCGCCGCGATTGATGCTGGCGACGATTGCGGAAACGGACGAGATGTTGATGATTGCGCCGCGAAATTCTTTCTGCGCCTTTCGCTGCTCGATCATCCAGCGCGCCACGGCCTGCGTGAGAAAATAGGGACCGCGCAGATTTGTCCGCAGCACATCTTCAAAACTCTGCTCGGTCGCATCCAGAATGTCCGTGCGCATGGCCGGCGCGCGGCCTGCATTGTTCACCAACACGTCGAGCCGGCGGAATTTCTCGCGCACCGCTTCCACCAGCCGCGCCCGCGCCGCAGCGTCGCCCACGTCGGCCTGCACATAATGCACCTCTGCGCCCGCGCCGCGAAGTTTCTCAAGCGCTTCGCTCGCCGCCACAGTTTGGCGCACGCCGCAAATCGCAAGGTCGAATCCCTCGCGCGTCAGACACTGCGCGATGCCGAAGCCGATGCCGCGGCTGCCGCCGGTCACAAGCGCCACGCGCCGCGTCACGGCTGCAACTCCGGCACTTCCATCCGCGCGTGCGCCGCCCACGATTTCAATCCCAATTCGCCCAATTGCACGCCCTTCGCCCCTTCCAGCAACGTCCACTCGAACGGTTCGCCCGCAACCACGTGTCGCAAAAACAATTCCCATTCGATTTTGAAGGCGTTCTCATAAGATTCGGCGCCCGCGAATTTCTTCCAGCCGTCGAAATATCGAATCGGGCTTTCAATATCCGGATTCCACACTGGCCGCGGCGTTTCGCCGTACGATTGCGTCCAGCAATCGCGCAGGCCCGCCACAGCCGAGCCCTTCGTGCCGTCCACCTGCAGCGTCAGCAAATCGTCGCGCCGCACTCGCACGTCCCACGAAGAATTGATCTGCGCCACAATGCCGCCTTCCAGCTCAAACGTTGCATACGCGGCGTCTTCCGCCGTGCATTCGTACGCGTTGCCATTTTCATCCCAGCGCCGCGGAATGTGCGTCGCTCCCGTGCACGAAACGCTTTTCACGCGGCCGAACATTCGATCCAGAACGTATCGATAGTGGCACAGCATATCCATAATGATGCCCCCGCCGTCTTCCTTGCGATAATTCCACGACGGTCGCTGCGCGGGAACCGCGTCGCCTTCAAACACCCAGTAGCCGAATTCGCCGCGCACCGACAAAATGCGCCCGAAAAATCCATCCGCTTGCAGCGCCGCCAGCTTCAGCATCCCCGGCAACCACAACTTGTCCTGCACCACGCCGTGATTCACGCCCGCCTTCTTCGCGAGCTGGTACAGCTCGTAAGCGTCCGCTGCGGAATTCGCCGACGGCTTCTCGCAATAAATATGTTTCCCGGCCGCAATCGCCTGGCGAATCGCCGCCGCGCGCCGATCCGTTGTCTGCGCATCGAAATAAACTGAATTGCCGCGATCGGCCAGCGCTTCTTCGAGATTCGTCGTCCACCGCGCCCCGCCCGCTGCGTCGGCAAGCGATTCGAGCTTCTCCGCGTTGCGCCCCACCAAAATCGGCTCCGGCATGATCGTTTCGCCCGACGCCAATTTCACGCCGCCCTGCTTGCGTATCGCGACGATCGAGCGGTGCAGGTGCTGGTTCGTCCCCATGCGCCCGGTCACGCCGTTCATGATCACGCCGACGGTGTGCACCTTGCGCCCCGCGACCGAATCCGCCGGCGTCACGCCTCGGGCCTTTCCGTGCACTGCGGACACGCGCCCGCAGGCAGCGCCGGCGCATCGACGCCAGCCTTCGGCAACGTGCCCGCAAGTTCTTGCCGCCAATGCGCAACGTCTCCTGCCGGACCATAGCAATAAATCATGCGCAGCGGCGCGTCGCCCGTGTTCGTCAGTTGATGAAACACTCCCGGCGGAATAAACACCGCCTGCCCCGCGTGCACCATCTGCCGCTCTGCGCCCAAACACATTTCGCCCGCGCCCTCCACAATAAAATAAATCTCTTCCTGTCCCTGATTGTGCCACGGCACTTGCCCGCCGCGAGGATCGAGCGTGACGTTGCCCATGCAAAACTGTTTCGCCTGAATTGGTGAAGCCCCGCCCACCAGATTTTGCGTTCGGCGCCGCGCCGGATACCGGCGCCCTTCGATTTTATCGAGATCGGCGACGATCATCGTCATTCCCCCAGAAAACCAAATATGGCTCGTCAGCGGCGACGCGCTGCACGTAAAGCGCGGCCTCGCGCGCGTGGTAATCGCCCCACATGCTCGATTCTCCGCACGGCACCTTGCGCCGCGGCGGCACGTAGTCCCACGCGTTCGGGCGATGATACACCGAGTGCAAAATCAATCCTTGGTGCTTCGCATCCGTCGAAACATACGGCTCACCCAGCAGCGTATCCAGCACCGTCAGTCCCGCCTGCCAATAACGCCGCCCCGCCGCTCCCAGCACATGGCCCAGGCGCAAGAGTCCTTGCGCCGCAATCGTCGCAGCGGAGCTATCCACCGGCTCAAAATCGTTGAACGGATCGGCGCGTTTCGATTGCCAATCGCCCAAGCGGCGCAAGCCGGGCGCTCCCGTATCCCAGTAAGGAATTCCATCGGCGGCTGTGGCGCTCTCGATATAGAAATCGCACGTCGCGCGCGCCGCCTCCGTCAGCAGCGGCACAATTTTCTTTCGCCCGATCGCCCGCAGAAATTCGATTTGCTCGGCGAAGCCGCACATCGCCCACGCCAGCCCGCGCGTCCACGTGCTGAATGGCGAATAACCCTGCTGCGAGTTCGGCGAACGAAACGCGCCGGTGCTCACGTCGAAGATCGATTCGTGCGCCACGCGCCCACGCACATCGTACAAATCGCGCGCGCCCCCGTAGTAAACGGAGTATTTCGCCGTCGCCGCCGCGTGCTCCTCCAGCCGCTCGAGCAGCGAAACTTTCCTGTCGCCGTCCTCCATCAGCACGTGCCCTAGCCTGTGCGCCACCGCCAGCGACCGCAGCGATCGAATCGTATCCACGAAAAGCGAGTGCGCCCCGTTGAACGAATAGATGTAGCCGCCGTCCGCGATCTTCGTCCATCGCCGCGCCTGCACCGCGCCGCTCACCTTCAGCGCCAGCGCGTAAAACTCCCGCTCCCATTTGCTTTCCGGAATGCGTCCTTCGCCCATCAAGCGGTGCAGATTGCCGTACGTGCTGATATTGTTGAAGCCGTGGTCGTGCACGCCGAAATGGCTCACGTGCGGCGCCATGAATTTCACGGTTTGCGCGCGGCCCAACTCCAAAAATTCCCGTTCGCCCGTGGCGCCGAATTGCAGCAGCGCGGACCCAAATTCAAATCCCTGCGTCCATTCCGTCCACCCTCGCTGCGTGTATTTTCCGCGCACCGTAAACACCGGCGAGCCCTTCGCGCGGTCGATCGTGCCCTCGATCCGCCGAATCTTCCCGGCCGAAAGTTCCCAGACTCGCCGCAACCTCGCCGCGAAATCGCCCGGCCGAATCTTGTAATCGATCTTCATCGCGCTAGAATTGCTCCTGCTCCAGTTTCGCGTTCAACAGAATACGCCGAAGCCGATGAAAACCGAAGCGAGCATCGAAAAGAGCGCGGCATGAAGGCGCTGTACCTTGACGCCCCCGGCGCGTGGTCGCTTCGCGAAATCCCGCCGCCCGAAATGGGGCCCGGCCAAGTCCTGCTGCGCGTGCGTTTCGTGGGACTCTGTGGCAGCGATCTCGCTACATTTCGCGGCAAGAATGCGCTCGTCGAATTTCCGCGAATCCTCGGCCACGAAATCGCCGCCACCATCGAGCGCGCCGGCGCCGGCGTCCCCGCCCATCTGCGCCCCGGTACAAACGTCACATTGCTTCCCTACAAGAGCTGCGGCGTGTGCCCCGCCTGCCGCCAGGGCCGCCTGAATTCTTGCCGCGCGAATCAAACTATGGGCGTGCAGCGCGATGGCGCGCTCGCCGAATGGATCGTCGCACCGTGGGAACAGTTGCGCACGTCGAACACGCTTTCCCTGCGCGAACTCTGCTTGGTTGAACCGCTCACCGTCGGCTTCCACGCCGTCGCGCGCGGCCGCGTCACGCCGCAAGACACAGTCCTCGTAATTGGCTGCGGCGTGGTCGGCCTGGGAGCCGTGGCCGGGGCGGCGCATCGCGGCGCCACCGTCATCGCGCTGGATATGGATGAAGGTAAGCTCGCCCTGGCCCGTCGCGCCGGCGCTGCGCACACAATTCGCGGCGAGAAGCATGAGGGCGCAGCCGGCTCGTCCGTGCGCGACCAAATCCTGGCGCTCACTTCCGGCGATGGCCCCGCTGTGGTGATCGAAGCCGTTGGCACGCCCGAAACATTCCGCATGGCCGCGGAGGTCGCCTCTTTCGCCGGCCGCGTCGTTTATATCGGCTACGCGAAGGAGCCCGTCAGCTACGAGACGCGCTGGTTCGTCCTGAAAGAACTCGACATCCTCGGCTCGCGCAATGCCACGCCGGAAGATTTTGAGGCCGTCATCACCATGCTCGAGCGCCGCGAGTTCCCCGTCGACGAAACGATCGGCTCCGTCGTTCCATTTGAAAAAGTTGGCGAAGCGCTGCGCGCGTGGGAGCGGAATCCCTTCGCCTACCGCAAAATTCTGGTCGAAGTCAGCCCCGCCACGAACTGAACGCGAGCGAGCGCAGGTATTCCTTCGCCAGCGAGTCCTCGCCGAAATTTTCAATCGGCAGATTTTCTGCGGATTATTGCAATTTGCGGTGCGGCTTGCGTATATCGTCGTACACCAGGATCGAAGCCACCACCAAAATCCAAATGGGGAAGATGCCCATCCCAGGAATCGCCTCTGTGATCAAACCCGGCAGAATCGCCCACCGCTTCCCAAGAATCACAAACAGCAGCGCCGCCGTCGCCAAATCCACAACCCATTGAATCGGCGGCACGATCGTGACGAAAAGCGAAATCGCGTCCGAAATCGCCGCCACGCCAAACGCCAGCGCCCAGCGCTTCCATGACGTGCGCTTGGCGACCAGCAGTCCTTGCTCGGCAACCGTCGCCGCCATATCGCTGGCCGAAACCACCAGCGCCTGATTCGTTTCTTCGTTCGCCATAAATTCAATGGTGCCATCTTCGGCGATTGCCCGCAAGCCCCGTGCCGACGGTCCCCGTGCGCGGCTGGGCGTGTTACGATGGGGCCGCTCGCCGACTCTTGTGAATCCATTTAGGGGGCTTTCGATGAAAAAGGCGATCCGCTACGGGCTCGTCGCCCTCGGCATTCTGATTCTTCTTGCTCTCGTTCTCCCGCTTTTCGTCAGCGTCAATAGTTTCCGTCCTACGATCGAGCAGAAACTCTCCGCCGCGCTTGGCCGCCAAGTCCAGGTCGGCAATCTCGGACTCTCGGTCATATCCGGTTCGGTTTCCGCCGACAATCTTGCCGTCGCCGACGATCCGGCGTTCAGCTCAACATCATTCCTCACCGCGAAGTCGCTGAAGATCGGCGTCGAGCTGATGCCCCTGATTTTTTCGCGCACGCTGCATATCACCAGCCTGACGATCGAGTCCCCGCAAGTGACCCTGTTGCACAATCCCGCGGGCCGCTGGAATTTTTCGTCGCTGGGCGGCCCCAGCTCCGCCACATCGACGTCATCCTCCGGCAGCGAGGCCTCATCACTCGTCGTGGAAAAACTCGACCTAAAAACCGGCCAACTCACCGTCGGCTCGACGACTTCCTCCAAGCGCAGCGTCTACAGCGCCGTCGATCTCGAAATCAGCAATCTTTCTGCATCGTCGCAATTCCCGATCACGCTGAAAGCCAGCCTGCCGGGCGGCGGCAGCCTTACGGTCACCGGCCAAGCCGGCCCGCTCGATTCCGCCGACGCCGCGCTCACGCCGCTCAACGCCAAGCTTGAAATTGACAGCCTCAATCTGGTCTCCACCGGCTTCCTCGATCCGAACGCCGGCGTCAGCGGCATCGCCAATATGAATTGCACAATCCAATCCACCGCCGGCAGCGCCGAAGCGCAAGGCTCGATCGATCTTTCCAAGCTGCAAGTGGTAAAGGGCGGCGCGCCAGCCACCACGCCCATCGGCATCAGCTTCGATTCCACCTATGACGTGCAGCACAACACCGGCGTCATCAAGCAAGGCAGCGTCACAATCGGCAAAGCCGTCGCGCATCTGAGCGGCGCCTACGATTTCAGCGGCGATACTCCGGCAATCAACGTGAAGATTTCCGGCCAAGACATGCCCGTGCAAAATCTGGAATCCGCGCTCCCCGCCGTCGGCGTGATTCTGCCCAAGGGCGCCACGCTCGAATCCGGCACGCTCACGGCGAATCTCAGCACCTCCGGCCCCACCAGCGCGCTGATCACCACCGGCAATATCGCGCTCGCGAACGCCAAGCTCGCCGGATTCAACCTCGGCTCGCAGCTGGCGGCCGTCTCGGCGTTTTCCGGAATCGCGAAAGCCGCTGACACCACGATCGAAAGGTTGACCGCCGGCGTGCGCATCACAGTCGACGGCACCACGCTCAGTCAACTCGACGTGGTCGTCAATGGAATCGGCGAACTCACCGGCGGTGGAACCATCGCCGCCAACAACGATCTCGATTTCAAAATGAAGGCGTCGCTCAGCGTGGGCGGCTCGATCGGCCAAGCCCTGGGCGGCTTGACCGGCAACAAAAACATGAAGCTCGGAATTCCGTTCAAGATTGGCGGAACGACGTCCAGCCCGACGTTCGCCCCGGATCTCAGCGGCGCATCGTCCGCCACCAAAGGCATCACGAGCCCCGCCAGCGGCGCGGCCAGCGCCGTAGGCGGCCTGTTCGGCAAGAAGAAAAAGGGAAATTAGTTTCGCGTCAGAAGAGCAGCACAGCAAGGCGATAGCTGCTGAATCCATCGGCCCGCACGTCCGAGCACGCGCCAACCGCCGCTTGCCGGTAACGCCCGCTCGCAATCGTGCGGTTCAACGCATCGGGCAAATTGTTCAGCGAATCCGTGTCGAATCGAATTAGGTAATATGCCCGCATGTCTGCGTTCCATTCGTGGCCTGAGGCGCAAGCTCGCCGCGCCTCGCCGTGATCGTCCAGCAATTGAATTCCGCGCTCTCTGACGAGCGTGCCGAGCTGCTCTTCCTGCTGCTCGATCGTCAAGTCAGCCACGGCGCGCGAAAAATCCTGTACCGCAAATAGTTCCCCGCCCCGCGCCACCACCGCGATGCCGATCGAGTTCAAATTCGGATCCAGCAGATTCGCGCGGTGCGGCGGCGAGTTCATCCATTCCTGATGCAGTTCAGAAGACGTCGCGGCGAATGCCACATTTTCCGCCAGTGCGGTGAAGCGCGCTCCGGCCTGCGCCGCGCGCAGCGCCAGATCCGCTTCGCCGGGAAATTGATGGGAAAGCGCGTTGCGCTCGGCCATCTGTTCGGCGTGTTGCCGCGCGGACGAAGCCAGCGACATATCCCAGCCAAGCTCCGGCACGCCGCGCATCGCGCGCTCGCGATTCACGGAATCGAATAGAAATCGCTCTGGACTCGATTCCAGCGGCGCAGCCGCGGCCGCGGCGTTCGGGCCCGGCGCGCGCGTATCCACACCCGCGCTGGCCACCGGAGGCGCAGCATTCGCCGCCAGCGAAAACGCCAGGATGAGGATCGCCAAACCCGCAAAGTGCGCGCGCATCACGCCATTTCTCCTATTACGAGTTATGCGCGATTGACCCACGAATTCGCCTGTCCCTGCCTCAAATGTGTCCAACTTGCTCACACCCCGTAGTACACTGCGCGCCATGACCAGACCTAGCTCGGGACTGCCGACCAGGCGCGAAG
Organism: Candidatus Acidiferrales bacterium; assembly: GCA_050014395.1. Lineage (GTDB taxonomy): Bacteria > Acidobacteriota > Terriglobia > Acidiferrales > UBA7541 > DASPOJ01. Next base: position 74,404 of record JBEKDK010000004.1, read on the forward strand.
CCTTGCTCCTCGCAGCCAAACTCACCGCGGGCGCCGCAATAATCGCCCCGCTGAAAGCGGCGCCCCTGCTCGCCTCGCTCACCCGCGCCTCGCAAACGCAAACACGCGCCGCCGCGAAGCGCGTATTCGACGTACACGCTTACGGCGCAATCGGCGACGGCTCCACGCTCGATACCTCCGCGATTCAAAGCGCCATCGACGCCGCGGCAGCGGCCGCGAGCGCATCGAGCGGTGCATCGAGCCCCGCGCAAGTGCTCCTGCGCGGCGGCCATCGCTACCTTGTCGGCTCCCTCACGCTACGCAGCGCCATCGACTTCCACTTCGCCGACGACGCCGAGCTGCGCATCAGCACACGCCGCGCGGACTACTCCACCGACGCCGTCCTCACGGCCCAGCAAGCCAAAGGCCTGCGCATCTCCGGCACCGGCCGCATCAATGGCCGCGGCCTCGAGTTCATGAGTGGCTTCGACCAAGCCAACGAATGGTATTTGCCTACGGGTTGGCGCCCCAGGATTTTCCAGCTCTTCGGCTGCACCGATCTTGAAGTGCGCGATATCACTCTTGCCGCCGCGCCCGCTTGGGGACTGCATCTTGTCGGCTGCGATGGCGTCTTGGTGGAAAACTTCAAGGTGCGCAACGATCTCGCCATCCCCAATTGCGATGGCATCGATCCCGATCATTGCCGCAACCTCGAAATCCGCGGATGCGATCTGCTCTGTGGCGACGACGCGATCGCCATCAAGAACAGCAGACAGTACGCCTCCTACGGCCCATCCACAAACATCCGCATCTCCGATTGCAAGATGACCACGCAGGACGCCGGCGTGAAAATCGGCACCGAAACTTTCTCGGACATTTCCGGCATTCGCGTCACGCGTTGCCAGATCGTGCAATCCAGCCGCGCCCTGGGAATTCAGCTCCGCGATTCCGGCAGCGTCAGCGACGTCGAGTTCAGCGACATCCAATTGGTCTCGCGCTATTTCTCCGACCCGTGGTGGGGCCGCGGCGAAGCCATTTCGCTCACTGCCATTCCGCGCGCGCCCGGCGCGCCCATCGGCACGCTCAGCGGCGTGCGCTTCCGCAACATCTCCGGGCGCGCCGAAAATAGCGTACGCATCGAAGGCAGCGCCGCGAGCCGCATTGCGGACGTGTCGATGAAGAATGTCGCCGTCACCCTCGATCGCTGGACCAAATATCCCGGCGGCGTCTTCGACGATCGCCCAACTTCCGCGCAGCCGGATATCGAAAAGCACTCGACTCCCGGCTTCAGCATTCGCCACGCCGATCAAGTGCGCCTCGAGCAATGCAGCGTCGCGTGGGGACAAAACTGTCCGGACTATTTCTCCCACGCGCTGGAAGCCGAAGACGCGCACAATCTCGCGCTCTCCGGCTTCACCGGCCACGCCGCGCATCCCGCGCGCGATTCCGATTCTTCGATTCTGTAATTCGCTGCTGAATCGCCAGCGTCAATGCGGCATGAATCCGAACAACCGCGCCGGCGCTAAGGGAAGAAAGCGCACGGCAAACGGATACGGCACAGATACGGGGGGTTGATGCTGCGTCAAGCGCCCGGTCGCGGCATCGATCGCAAACACCACAACGTTTTCGCTATCGTGATTGGCCACAATCAGCCATCGCCCCGTGGGATCGAACTCAAAATTGCGCGGAAATTTCCCTTGCGTTGAAATCTGTTGCACCTGCGTCAGCTCGCCCGTCGCCGCGTCCACGGAAAAAACGGCCAGGGTGTTCGCGCCGCGATTGGACGCATAAAGAAATCGTCCGCTGGGATCCAATCGCACCTCAGCCGCCGTGCTGGGAGCGGAGTAACCGTCAGGCAGCGTCGAAACTTTTTGCAGCTCCGTGAGCGTCCCACGCGTCGCGTCCCACGAGAGCACCGTCACCGTGTTGGCCATTTCGCTCAGCAGATACGCGAAATGCCCGTTGCCGCTGAACACCATGTGCCGCGGTCCCGACACCGGCTCCAATTGTGTGAATGGCGGACCGTTCGGCGTCAGCGTGCCCAGCGCCGCGTCAAATCGATAGATGTGCACCTGATCGAGCCCCAGATCGGGCACCAGCACAAATTGATTCGTCGGGTCCACGTGAATCGAGTGCGGATGCGGTTGCGATTGGCGCACCGCGTCCGCGCCATGCCCGGTGTACTTCACGTAGGCCGTGCGCTCGCCGATGCTGCCGTCCGGCTCGATGGCAAACGCCGCCACGCTCGCGCCCGTGTAGTTCGCCACGAACAGCGTGTGCCCCGTGGCATCCAGACTGACGTATGCCGGATTGGCGCTTACGCTCGAAACCTGGTTTAACAATGAAAGTTTCGCCGTCGCCGGATCCACGGAATAGGCACTCACCGCCCCCGCCGCCTCGCCGCGAAACGTGTTCACCGAATTCGTCGTATACAGATGCCGCCCGGTGGAATCGAACACAAAATATCCCGGCGACGCGCTCTCCAGCAGAAATTCCGGCCTGCTCAGAATCCCAGTCCGCGAATCGAATCGCGCCACCGAAATCCCATGCCCCGCCGTGTCCACATGCGTCCCAAAAAACACCCACGAATCCTGCGCTCGCCCCACCCCGCACGCCACGCAAATCCCCAGCAGCATCACCGCGAGCCGCGCCCCCGCCCGCCTCGCCAATTCATTCCTCGTCCCTGGCTTAACGCCGGCTATCATCGCTCACACCTCATTCCCACTCGTTCCGCCGCAACGTAGTGGACGCCCTACGAATTGTCAAGCGCCCGACTGTGGCAGATGATCTTTGAGCTTAGGGCCGGGACTCACATATAATGCGGCGCATTCGGCCAACGATCAGTCGGCGCTGGAAATCTTATGAAACCAATCTCCCGGCGGGATGCTATGAAAGCGGCTTTCTTCGGTGCTCTTTCCACGCAAATCGTCGATGAGTCGGTACCGGCGATCGCCGGGTCGCGCGCAGACTCGGGCCCGAAACCAGCCGCCGGCATCGAAGGCCAGCGCAGGGCTGATCTCGGTAATGGGACATACCTCAATCCGATCGTCGCCGGCGACCACCCGGATCCGACCGTGCTGAAGGACGGGGACGACTATTACATGACGTTCTCGTCCTCTTTTTCCTATCCCGGCGTCATCATCTGGCACTCGCGCGATCTCGTAAACTGGGCGCCTATCGGTCCCGCGCTAACGCAGCCCATCGGCACGGTCTGGGCAATGGACCTGATCAAGCACCAGGGGCGCTACTTTATCTACATCCCGGCAGCTCCGAACGGTCAGCAAACGATCTTTGTCATACACGCCGATAATATCCGCGGCCCGTGGAGCGACCCAATTGACCTGAAGGTTCCCGGTTGCATCGATCCAGGACATGCCATCGGTGAGGACGGCAAGCGCTATCTGTTTTTTAATGGCGTTCGCAGAATCGTACTGACCGATGATGGCTTAGCGACGGCCGGTGCATTGGAACACGTCTACGATCCGTGGCGCTACCCGGACGACTGGGTGGTTGAAATGTTCGCGCCCGAAGGCCCGAAGGTCTTCCACCGTGGGGATTGGTTCTATCTGCTTGCCGCAGTGGGCGGCACCTCCGGTCCGCCGACAAGCCACATGGTCACCGCCGCTCGCTCGCACTCCATCCATGGCCCCTGGCAGAACTGCCCGCACAATCCGATCGTCCATACCAAAAACGCTGAAGAACCGTGGTGGTCGCGCGGCCATGCCACTGTGGTCGAGGGCCCAGGCGGCGATTGGTGGATGATCTATCATGGTTACGAAAACGGTTTTCGCACGCTCGGCAGGCAAACCCTCCTGGACCCCATCGAATGGACGAGTGACGGCTGGTTCGTCGCTAAAGGGGGGACGCTGTCAGAGCCACTTGCCAAGCCCAACAAAGGGCTGCCGGGCCCGTCGGGCTTTGCCCTGTCGGACGATTTTTCGACGAATAGGTTCGGCGTCCAATGGAGCTTCTTTAATCCCCGCGAGGAGGAGATGAAACGCGCGCGTTACGAAGCCCGCGCCTTGGCGATTTCGGGAAAGGGCACGAACCTGGCCGACTGTTCTCCGCTCACCTTCCTCGTGGGCGACCGAAGCTACGAGGCAGAGATCACTTTGGACATTAGCGACGGCGCCCAAGCCGGAATATGCTTGTTTTACAGCGAGCGCATGTTCTGCGGCATTGGTTTCAGCAACACACAGATGTTCACCTATATCTATGGCCAGGAGCAAAGTTGGATGCGCCAAGACATGGCGGCCCAAACGGTGCGCTTGCGTGTGACCAACCACGCCAACATCGTGACGTTTTACTACCAAAGGAACGGCGAAGCATGGATCAAGCACCCGTGGCAAATGGAAGTGTCCGGCTATCATCACAATGTACTCGGCGGATTCCTCAGTCTCAAATTTGGCGTTTATTGCACTGGAACCGGGGAAGCGAAGCTACGCGATTTTGTTTATAGGGCGACATAGCGGCAACCGGCAGTTACTGGACGCGGCTGACGTTGACCGTGGGGTTTGGCGAGCGGCGCAGCCTTTGACCTGAGGGCGGCCCATCCTTTGTCCGCCACGCCGGACAAAGGGGTGGCAAAGCGAGTGGCGGAAGCCAAAATTAGAACTCGGGCGCAACGGATTGCGCCCGAGTCATACTCTTCTCGGAGGGGATCAACTACATCAGGGTGAGATAGTGCAGGATCCCGCTGATTCAGGTCTGTCTCTTTTGGAACACTTCGGGCTAGTCTGATTCTTTGGGTTTGTTAGCCGCATCAATAAGCGCCACATATTCGGCTGACAATACGCGAATCTGTTCCGAGAGTTCCTTGTACCCAGGGCTCTCCGGTATCTCGCGCTGTAGCTCACGCCACAGCTGCTGGATACGCTTCAGTTTGGCGACGGCTGGGTCCGTGCCCTTGCCCATAAGTACCTCCCAGTTCGCGGAGGCCACACCACAATCGGGTAACGCGCATCAACGAAACACAGATGAGATGACCGTGGAACGGTTTTCGATGCAGAAAATTGAGGGATGGCGCAGCCCTTGACCTGAGCGTGGGCCGTGCCCTAGGCGTCCATTCGAATACTTCTATTCGAATACTAACTTATACGTACCTATTGACTCTGAGTAACCGTCCGCGCTATACTCTGGCATGAGCTTGCCTCTCCGTCTCTCAAATCTCAAACCTCAGATCGAGGGTGCCCCATGTTCGCCCCGGCTTGTGGGGCGAACGTGGGGTCGTCGCCCGCATCGAGTCTCTCCGCCCGCTCGGCGCGCCCTGTGCGTTCTCCGTGCTCTCTGTGCTCTCTGTGTTAAATATCTTTCTTCTTCCGTGGTTCTCCGCGAGTCTCCGCGTTCTCTGCATCTCTGCGTTATCTTTAGGCCGTTGTCATTCTCCCCGCGCCGTCCCTCGACCTCGTGTTCCTGCCCAGGCAAGCCACCCATTTGCACCGATCGGCGCCAATGCTACTTGCAACTGAAACTGCCACTACAGTTGCAACTGCACGAATTTCCCAGAAGTGTTGATTATGGAGGACTTATGTGGCACTTAAGTCCCTTTAAAATCAACACTTCCAAGAATCTTTGCACATTTCGCATCGCATTCATTGCAAACGACTTCAACTCTTCCAGAATCAACACTTCCAAGAATTTGCACTCCAAGCCTCCTAGAATCAACACTTCCAAAAAAAGGCTAGGGGGGTGGGTTGTAGTGGAATCTCGACCCATTCCGCAATCCGCAATTTCGCGCTGGCCCAACCGCATCCCGCAGCGCGCCGTGCGTGACGCGCGGGTTTCGGAGGAGTACAATCCCACCGCGTTTTGCGGCGCACCGGGCAGCGCTTCATGAGGAGGGTTGGGCCGATGACGGAGGCGATTCAGCAATCGGTGGAGTTCGCGGCTTCTCCGAAGACGCTGTACGACATGTACATGAACTCGGCGAAACATGCGAAGGCCACAGGTGCGCCGGCGAAAATCAGTCCGAAGGTTGGCGGCGCATTCACGGCATGGGGGAAATCGCTGCGCGGCAAGAATCTA
>JBEKDK010000005.1:0-106787 GCA_050014395.1 Candidatus Acidiferrales bacterium
AAGTTGCCGAGCGGAGTGGAAATGGTGATGCCGGGAGACAACGTGGCGATGGAAATCGCGTTGATCACGCCGGTGGCGCTGGAGAAGGGGTTGCGCTTCGCGATTCGCGAAGGCGGCCACACAGTTGGAGCCGGCGCCGTGACCGAGATCATCGAGTAGAGGCTAGAAGACGCCATGCGAGAACTGATTACATTACAGTGCAACGATTGCAAGAACCGGAACTACGCGACCACCAAGAACCGGAAGAAGCACACCGAGCGCTTGGAGACGAAGAAATTTTGCAACACCTGCCGGAAGCACACGACGCACCGCGAGGTGAAGTAACGATCTGTGGGGGCGCGGCGGGCAAGTGGCGTGAAAGCCGGACGGAAGGCGGGTTACAGGGGAGTAGGTTCAACGGTAGACCGCCGGTCTCCAAAACCGGATGTGGGGGTTCGATTCCCTCCTCCCCTGCCAGATTGGTTGGGCGCGCGAGCGGCAGTGCAAGATTTAAGCAAGAGCGCGACGATCGCGCGATGAACGGACGATGACACACGTGGCCACAGCGACAGAATCGGGACAGCGCGACGAACGAGGAACGCCGAACTTTTTCACTCGGCTGATCGATGCGCCGCGGCGCTGGAACAAATTCTTGCACGAAGTGCGCGTGGAGATGACCAAGGTGACTTGGCCATCGCGGCACGACGTGTTTACGACGACCTCCGTGGTGATCGCCACGGTGGCGTTTTTTGGAGTGTTCTTTTTCTTTGTGGATTCGGGCGCGAGCTGGGTCATGCAGCACATGCTGAGTTTTTTTAAGCACTAACGGATTTTGTGGAGCGCATCGCCTTAAAGGAACCGGTGGCCATGTCGAAGCAGTGGTACATCATTCACACCTACTCGGGCTTTGAGAAGAAAGTGAAGGAAAGCCTGGAGAGCCGCGTCGCCGCGTTCGGTCTGCAGGACAAGATCGGCCGGCTGATGATTCCCACCGAGGACGTGGTGGAAGTGCGCGGCGGGAAGAAGATTGTTTCGCCGCGGATGCTATTTCCCGGCTACGTGCTGGTGGAAATGGATATGGACGATTACACCTGGCACGTGGTGCGCTCGACGCCCAAGGTGACCGGATTTGTCGGCTCGGGGCAAACGCCATCGCCGCTATCCGAAGAGCAGATCGAAGAAATCTTGCATCGCGTGACGACGGCGACGGACAAGCCCAAGCCGAAACTGGTTTTCGAGCGCAACGAGCAAGTGCGCATCGTGGATGGGCCGTTCGCGACGTTCACCGGCGTGGTGGAAGAGGTGAACTCGGATCGCAGCACGCTGAAGATTTCCGTGACGATTTTTGGACGCTCCACTCCGGTGGAGCTGGATTTCGTGCAGGTGGAAAAGATCACGTAGTGCGCGCGACGCAGGTGGGCGCGCAGCAAGAGCCAAAGGGTTTTGAGGTTTTGAAGAAGGGTTAAAGAACATGGCGAAGAAAATTCAAGGCACGGTGAAATTGCAGCTTCCGGCTGCCAAGGCCACGCCGGCGCCGCCGGTGGGCACGGCGCTTGGTCCGCAGGGCGTGAATATCATGGAGTTCTGCAAGCAGTTCAACTCCAAGACGGCCAAAGAGCCCGAAGGAATGATCATTCCCGTGCTGGTGACGATCTACACAGACCGCACGTTCACGTTCATCACCAAGACGCCGCCGGCTTCGGAATTGCTGAAGCGCGCTGCCGGAATCGTGAAGGGTTCGGCGGAACCGAATCGCACGAAGGTGGGCAAGGTGACGAAAAAACAGGTGGAAGAAATCGCGCGGCTGAAGCTGGTGGACCTGAACACCACGAACGTCGAATCCGCCGTGCGCACGGTGATGGGCACGGCCCGAAACATGGGCCTGGAAGTGGAAGGCTAGGAGAGAGTCGCCATGGCACGCAAGGCCGGAAAAAACACGGAGAAGGCGCGCAAACTGATCGAGCCGCGGCCGTACAAATTGAACGAAGCCGCCGCAGCGCTGCAGAAAACGCATTTCGTCAAATTCGACGAGACGGTCGAATTGGTCGTGAATTTGGGCGTGGACCCGAAGCACTCCGACCAGATGGTTCGCGGCACGGTGGTGCTGCCGCATGGTTTGGGGAAATCGAAGCGCGTGCTGGTGATCGCCAGCGGTGAAAAGGTGCGCGAAGCCGAGCAGGCCGGCGCGGATTTTGCCGGCGGCGAAGACATGGTGCAGAAAATCCAGGAAGGCTGGACGGATTTTGACGCCGTGATCGCCACGCCGGACATGATGAAGTCCGCCGGGCGGCTGGGCAAAGTGCTGGGGCCGCGCGGTCTGATGCCGAATCCGAAAACGGGCACGGTGACGTTTGAGGTCGCCAAGGCCGTCGCCGAAATCAAAGCCGGCAAAGTGGAATTCCGCGTGGACAAAACCGGAATCATCCATGCGGCCATCGGAAAGATCAGTTTTGACGCCGGAAAGCTGGCGGAAAACGCGCTGGCGCTGCTGGCGGCCATCGTGAAGGCCAAGCCCGCGGCGGCCAAGGGCAAATATATCAAGCGCGTCACGCTGACTTCGACGATGGGTCCGGGCATCCAAATTGATGCGGAAGAAGTTGACGCGGCATTGGCCGCGGCGGCGTAGGTGGAGCGGGAACCATGAAAAAGCGCAGCGAAAAACAGAAGGACCTGGACAAGCTGAAGACCGATCTGGCGCAGATTTCCACCGTGATCCTGACGACCTATCAGGGCATCACCGTGGAAGACGACAACAAACTGCGGCGCGCCGTGCAAGGCGCCGGCGGAACTTATCGCGTGGTGAAGAACACGCTGGCTGAACTGGCCGGCGCGGGCACACCGGCCGAACCGCTGCTAAAGAATTTGAAGGGCACAAATTCGATCGCCTACACCTCGACGGACCCGGTGGCGCTGGCGAAAGTGCTCACCAAGGTGACGAAAGATGTTCCGGCGTTCAAGTTCAAGGCCGGCTTGGTGGAAGGGCGCGTGCTGTCGATCGCCGAAATTCAGCAACTGGCGTCGCTGCCCTCGAAGGACGAGCTGATCGGCAAAATCATGTTCTTACTCAACGCGCCGGCGCAGCGGATTGCGGCGACGCTCGGAGCGCTCAATCGGAATCTGGCCGTAGTGGTGAACGAGGCGGTCAAGGCAGAAAAGTTCGGACAATAGTTCAAAAAAACAGGAGAGAAACGGCGATGGCGAATAAGGTGGAAGCGATTCTGGAAGAAATCAAGGGTCTGACGCTGCTCGAGGCGGCCGATCTGGTGAAGAAAATGGAAGAGACCTTCGGCGTCTCCGCGGCCGCTGCTGCCCCGGTGGCGGTCGCAGGCGGCGCCGCAGCCGGCGCACCTGCCGCCGAAGAGCAAACCGAATTCACCGTCGTGCTGACCGACGTGGGCGCCAACAAGATCAACGTGATCAAGGCCGTCCGCGAAGTCACCAGCCTGGGCTTGAAAGAAGCCAAGGATTTGGTGGATGGCGCGCCGAAGACGGTGAAAGACGGCGTCAACAAGGACGAAGCCGCGACCATCAAGAAAAAGTTCGAGGACGTCGGCGCCAAAGTCGAAGTCAAGTAGCGGGTCATTCGGTCTCAGGGTTGGGGGACAGCGCCGGCGCAAGCCGGCTGCACGGCCGAACGGAGTCGCTTACGCGGAATCGAACGGAAGATCTTCAGTCGTCAAACGGTTCCTGCCGGGACCGCCGGACGTGGCGCGCATTGCCGCGCCCTTCGGCGGACCGGCGCATGCCTTCAGGTCTCGCGAGGTAAAACAGAATGGCGAATGGAAATGGCAATGGCAACAGCAATGGGAACGACCATCGTCACCGGATGCGCGAGCGGGAGCGTCTGGATTTCTCGAAGATTCAGAGCACCATTCAGATTCCGAATCTAATCGAGGTCCAGAAGAAATCCTACCAGCGCTTTCTGCAAATGGATCTGCTGCCCTCGGAGCGCGAGGACAGCGGATTGCAGTCGGTGTTCGCTTCGGTGTTCCCGATCCAGGATTTTCGCGGATTGTCGCAACTGGATTTCGTGGATTATTCGATCGGCAACTGGGAATGTAAGTGCGGCAACCTGAAGGGCCTGCACCATCTGCGCGCCACGTGCCGCAATTGCGGCGCTTCTGTGGTAACGAATCCCTACCAAACCGGCGATGTGATCTGTTCGAAGTGCGGCACATTCAACAAAAACACTCCAACGTTCTGCCAGAAGTGCGGCGACCCCGTCGCCATGCAGCTGAAGTACGACGTGAACGAATGCCAAGAGCGCGGCATGACGTATTCGGCGCCGCTCAAGGTGACGATCCGTCTGACGATTTACGATAAGGATCCGGAATCCGGCGCGAAAAATATCCGCGACATCAAAGAGCAGGAAGTTTTCTACGGCGATATCCCGCTGATGACGGACAACGGAACGTTCATCATCAACGGCACCGAGCGCGTGATCGTCAGCCAATTGCACCGCTCGCCGGGCGTGTTCTACGAATCCGCCAACAATCGCAGCTATTTCCTGGGGAAAATTATTCCCTATCGTGGCTCGTGGGTGGAATTCGAGTACGACACCAAAAATATTCTGTACGTGCGCATCGACCGCAAACGGAAATTCCTGGGCTCGATTTTCCTGCGCGCGCTGGGAATGAAGTCGAACGAAGAAATTCTGCGCACCTTCTACCAAATCGAGCGCATCGCCGTGCGCGATGGCCAGCTGTGGTGGAACGTGTCCGAAGGCTTGCTGGACCGCAAACTTTCGCACGAAATCAAGCATCCGCGCACCGACGACCTGCTGATCGCGGCGCACAAGCGCATCACCGAACCGCTGTACAAGGAATTGACCAAGGCCAAGGTGGCGCAAGTGCACGCCTCGGTGGGCGATCTCGAAGGCGCTTATACCGTCGGCGATTTGATCAATCGCACCACGGGTGAAGTGGTGCTGGAAGCCAATAAGCCCATCCCGGCGGAGCTGTGGGGCACGCTCGAGGAAGCCGGTATCAACGGCGTGGATTTGTTCTTCCCAGATCGCGACGATACCGGCGTAGTGCTTTCGCGCACGCTGGATAAGGACGCGATCAAGTCGCAACGCGAAGCGCTGATTGAAATCTACCGCAAGCTGCGTCCCGGCGATCCGCCGACGCTCGAAACCGCAACGGCGCTGTTCAACGGAATGTTTTTCGACGCGCGCAAATACGATTTCAGCAAAGTCGGCCGGCTGAAATTCAATATCAAGCTGGGGCTGGAAACTCCGCTGGAGAATCGCACGCTCGATCCGGTGGATTTCGTCGCCGCCATCCGCTACTTGCTGAAGCTGCGCAAAAACATCGGCAGCGTGGACGATATCGATCATTTGGGGAATCGCCGCGTTCGCGCCGTCGGCGAATTGCTGGAAAATCAATTCCGCATCGGATTGGTGCGCATGGAGCGCGCCATCAAGGAAAAGATTTCCGTCTATCAGGAAATGTCCACGGCGATGCCGCACGATTTGGTGAACGCCAAGCCCGTGATGGCCGCGATTCGCGAATTTTTCGGCAGTTCGCAGCTTTCGCAATTCATGGATCAGACCAATCCGCTTTCGGAAATCACGCACAAGCGCCGCCTTTCGGCTCTTGGGCCGGGCGGACTTTCGCGCGAGCGCGCCGGATTCGAGGTTCGCGACGTCCATCCGACGCATTACGGCCGCATTTGCCCGATCGAGACGCCGGAAGGTCCGAACATCGGATTGATCAGCTCGCTTTCCTGCTACGCGCGGATCAACGATTTCGGATTCATCGAATCGCCCTATCGCAAGGTGAAGGGCGGGCGGGTGATCGACTTCGTACAAATCGTGAATTCCGGCGACAGCGAATTCAAAGCCGGCGAAATCGTGGAGCGCGATAAAGTCGACGCCGCGAATGAAGATTTGAAGCGCCGCAAAATCACTTCCGATCCGTATTGCTTCTATCTTTCCGCGTGGGAAGAGGATCGCTACGTCGTGGCGCAGGCCAACGCTTCGCTCGACGAGCGCGGGCGCATCACCACGGAGCTTGTGAATTGCCGGCAGGCCGGTAACTTCGTGCTGAAGCAGCGCGAAGAAGTGGACTACATCGACGTTTCGCCGAAGCAGTTGGTGTCCGTTGCGGCGAGCTTGATTCCGTTCCTTGAAAACGACGACGCCAACCGCGCGTTGATGGGCTCCAACATGCAACGCCAAGCCGTGCCGCTGATTCGCGGCGAAGCGCCGCTGGTGGGCACCGGCATGGAGCGCGTGACGGCGCGCGATTCCGGCGCGGTGGTGATTTGCCGCCGCGAAGGCATCGTGGACCAAGTGGATTCCGAGCGCATCATCGTGCGCGTGGAATCGGACCACTCCGGCGTGCTGAGCCGCGAAGTGGGCGCGGACATCTATCAGCTGATTAAATTCAAACGATCGAACCAGAACACTTGCATCAGCCAAAAGCCGCTGGTTCGCGCGGGCGATCGCGTGCGCCAGGGCCAAGTGCTCGCCGATGGACCTTGCACGGAGCGCGGCGAATTGGCGCTGGGCCGCAACGTGCTCGTCGCGTTTCTTCCGTGGCGCGGCTACAACTTTGAAGACGCGATCCTGGTGAGCGAAAAACTGGTGAAGGACGATTACTACACTTCGATTCACATCGAAGAGTACGAAATCGAAGCACGCGACACCAAACTGGGGCCCGAGGAAATCACCCGCGACATTCCCAATATCAGCGAGAACTTCCTGCGCAATCTGGACGAAAGCGGCGTGATCCGCATCGGCGCAACCGTGCGCCCGGGCGACATCATGGTCGGCAAAGTGACGCCGAAGGGCGAAACCACGCTGACTCCGGAAGAAAAACTGTTGCGCGCGATCTTCGGCGAAAAGGCCGGCGACGTGCGCGACGCTTCTCTCTATTGCCCGCCGGGCATCGAAGGCACTGTGGTGGACGTCAAAATTTTCTGCCGCAAGGGCGCGGAAAAAGACGAACGCCACAAGGCCATCGAAGCCACGCAGGTGTTCAAGCTCGAAAAGAACCTGGCCGATGAAATCCGTATTCTCACCGACGAGCGCCTGAAGCGATTGACCGGTTTGCTGGCCGATCAGAAGCTGCTGGCCGATTTGCACGATGAAAAAACCAACAAGCGCCTACTCACCAAGGGCACGGTGCTGGATCGCGACGTGATCGAGAAAATTTCCACGCGCAACCTGAAGCGGCTGCGTTTGGCCGATCAGGACGCGCAGTTGATCGAGAAGATCGACGAAATCGAAGAGATGACCTCGCGGCAGATCGACGTGCTGCGCAAAATCACCGAAGACCGCAAGGAGAAGCTGAAGAAGGGCGACGAGCTGCCTCCGGGCGTGATCAAACTGGTGAAGTGCTACATCGCCATGAAGCGCAAACTTTCCGTCGGCGACAAAATGGCAGGCCGCCACGGCAACAAGGGCGTGATCGCGCGAATCGTGCCTGAAGAGGATATGCCGTACTTGCCCGATGGCACACCGGTTGAAATCGTGCTCAATCCGCTCGGCGTGCCTTCGCGCATGAACGTCGGCCAAATTCTGGAAACGCACCTGGGATGGGCCGCGCGCGAACTGGGGCGCAGCCTAGATCGTTTGATGAACACCGCGACGCGCGCCGAATTCATTCGCCGATGGTTCCGCGAAGTGTTTTCCGATACGGCGATTTGGAATTCGATTCAGCATCTTGACGACGAAGCGTTGCTGGAATTGGGCGACCACTTCCGCGAAGGCATTCCCATGGCCACGCCGGTCTTTGACGGCGCGCGCGAAACCGAAATCCGCCATTTGCTGGAAGTGGCGGGTTTGCCCGCGGCCGGCAAAATTCCGATGTGGGACGGCATGACCGGCGATGAATTCGCACAACAAATCACCGTCGGCTACATCTACATGCTGAAACTTTCACACTTGGTTGACGACAAAATCCACGCGCGATCGATCGGGCCGTACTCTCTGATCACCCAGCAGCCGCTGGGCGGCAAAGCGCAGTTCGGCGGACAGCGATTCGGCGAAATGGAAGTATGGGCGCTGGAAGCGTACGGTGCGGCGCACATTCTTCAAGAGCTGTTGACGGCGAAATCCGACGACGTTTACGGCCGCGCAAAAATTTACGAAGCCATCGTGAAGGGCGAACCGGGTATCGAGCCCGGCGTGCCCGAATCCTTCAACGTGCTGGTGCGCGAGTTGCAATCGCTGTGCCTGGACGTGGAATTGATGAAGCGGCAGAAGCCGGCGGAAAAGCCGCCGGAGTAGCCGCGCGCTTGGCCGGAATTGTTTCGCCGAGCATTTCGGCGAAGAAGCGGCCACGCGACGAACGATTTTCGGCAGGTCCGAACAAGTTTTGAACTCCCGGGAAACCGGGAGTGCTTCGGTGAGAGCCGGAGCAGGAGGAAAACACCTTGTATCGTAGCAGCCCGTATGACCGCGCCAGCCTGATCGCAGATTTCGATTCGATCCGCATCAGCTTGGCCAGCCCGGAAAAGATACGTTCCTGGTCGCACGGCGAGGTCACCAAGCCCGAAACGATCAACTACCGCACGTTCAAGCCGGAGCGCGATGGCTTGTTCTGCGCGAAGATCTTCGGCCCGGTCACCGACTGGGAGTGCCTCTGCGGCAAGTACAAGCGCATGAAGCACCGCGGAGTGATCTGCGACAAGTGCGGCGTGGAAGTCACGCTGAGCAAAGTGCGCCGCGAGCGATTGGGACACATCGAGCTTGCATCGCCTTGCTCGCACGTGTGGTTCTTCAAGGGCCTGCCCAGCCGCATCGGCTATTTGCTGGACATTTCGATGCGCGATCTGGAGCGCATCCTTTATTTCGAAGGCTACGTGGTAACCGATCCGGGCGACGTGCCGGGCGTGAAGGAACGCGAAGTGCTGCTCGAGGAAAAATACCGCGAGCTGCAAAAGGATTTCGCGGGCCAGTTCACGGCGAAGATGGGCGCCGAGGCCATCAAGGAATTGCTGCGCGGCGTCGATGTCGAGAAACTCTCCGAACAACTGCGCGAAAAGATGAAGCTGGATCCGAGCTTGCAAAAGCGCATCAAGTATTCGAAGCGCTTGAAAGTGCTGGAAGCGTTCCGCAAGAGCGGCAACAAACCCGAATGGATGATTCTGGACGTGCTGCCGGTTCTGCCGCCGGAATTGCGTCCGCTGGTGCCGCTGGATGGCGGGCGATTCGCCACGTCGGATTTGAACGATTTGTATCGGCGCGTGATCAATCGCAATAACCGCTTGAAAAAACTGATGGAGCTGCACGCGCCCGATGTGATCGTGCGCAACGAAAAGCGCATGCTGCAGGAGGCCGTGGACGCGCTATTCGATAACGGCCGCCGTGGCCGCGTGCTGCGCGGCACGAACAATCGTCCGCTGAAATCGCTCTCCGACACGCTGAAGGGCAAACAGGGCCGCTTCCGCCAGAACCTGCTCGGCAAACGAGTGGATTATTCCGGCCGCTCGGTGATCGTCGTGGGCCCGGAATTGAAACTGCGCGAATGCGGTTTGCCGAAGAAGATGGCGCTCGAGCTGTTCAAGCCGTTCATCTACCATCGCCTGGAAGCGCAGGGCCACTGCACCACGATCAAGCAAGCCAAGGAAATGGTGGAGCAGCAGGACCCGATCGTTTGGGACATCCTGGAAGAAGTGATCCGCGAACATCCGGTTCTGCTGAACCGCGCGCCGACGCTGCATCGCTTGGGCATTCAGGCATTTGAGCCGCGCCTGGTGGAAGGCAAGGCGATCCGCATCCATCCGCTGGTTTGCACGGCATTCAACGCCGATTTCGACGGAGATCAGATGGCCGTGCACATTCCGCTTTCGCCTGAGGCGCAAGTGGAAGCCTCCGTGCTGATGCTCGCGGTGCACAACGTGCTTTCGCCGGCGAACGGCTTGCCTTTGGCCGTGCCGACGCAGGACATGGTGCTGGGCATTTATTATCTGACGAAGGCCAAACCCGGAGCGAAGGGCGAAGGCCGCGCGTTCGGTTCGACGGAAGAAGTGGTGCTCGCGCTCGAAGCGGGCGAAGTGGAATTGCTGACGCCGATTCGCTTGCGCTACGAAGGCGAAATGATCGATCTGACGATCGCGTACGACGATCAGGATGTTCCGCACACCACGCCGGTCGTGCTGAAGCGTCAATTCGCGAACACCACCGTCGGCCGCGTGATCTTCAACGATCACCTGCCGAAGGAGATGCCCTTCATCAACGGCTTGCTGAAGAAAAAGGGCGTGCAGCAATTGGTGCACTACTGCTATTTGCGATTCGGCATTGAGAAGACCGTCGAAATGCTGGATGAATTGAAGGAGCTGGGCTTCATTTACGCCACGCGCTCCGGAATCTCCATCGGCATCGACGACATGCTAATCCCGGGCGATAAACAGCCGCTCGTGGAATCTACCGAACGCGAGATCGTGAAAGTCCAGCAGCAGTATCTGGATGGCGCGATCACCAACGGCGAGCGCTACAACAAAGTGATCGCCATCTGGAGCGACGTAACCGAAAAAGTCGCCGAGCAGATGTTCAAAGCGCTCGAACAACAAGACAAAGAAGGCGTAATCAACCCGATCTACGTGATGGCCGATTCCGGCGCCCGCGGTTCAAAACAGCAAATCCGCCAGCTTTCCGGCATGCGCGGATTGATGGCCAAGCCGTCGGGCGAGGTCATCGAGACGCCGATCACTTCAAACTTCCGCGAAGGTCTGACCGTGCTGCAATATTTCATCTCCACGCACGGCGCGCGCAAAGGGTTGGCCGATACGGCGCTGAAGACGGCCGATTCCGGCTATCTGACGCGCCGCTTGGTGGACGTGGCGCAAGACGTGATCATCGGCGAAATCGATTGCGGCACGGCCAATGGAATTTACGTCGAGCCCATCGTCGAAGCCGGTGTGGAAGTCGAGCCGCTGCGCGACCGCGTTGTGGGCCGCGTTTCGCTCGATAAGATCAAAGATTACGAAGGCAACGTAATCGTAGACATCAACCAGGAAATCACCGAAGAGCTGGCGAATGCGATTCAGTCGGCGGGCATCGAGCGCGTGAAGATCCGCTCCGTGCTCACTTGCGAATCGCGCCGCGGCGCGTGCGCGCGCTGCTACGGCCGCAATTTGGCCTCGGGCCGCATGGTCGAACTGGGAGAGGCTGTCGGCGTGATTGCCGCGCAATCCATCGGCGAACCGGGCACGCAGCTGACGATGCGCACATTCCACATCGGCGGCACGGCCACGCGCGTCACGGAGCAATCCAAACTCGAAGCGCGCAACAACGGATTCGTGAAATTCATCGATCTGAAAGTGGTCAGCGGCCGCGGCGGCGTGCTTATCTCCATGAACCGCTCCGGCCTGATCGCCGTGCTCGATGAAAAGGGCCGCGAAAAGGAGCGCTACCACGTCGTTTACGGCGCTCGCTTGAAGGTCGAAGAAGGCCAACCGGTGACCATCGGGCAGACGCTGGCCGAATGGGATCCGTACACTTTCTCGATCCTCACGGAAACCGGCGGCACGGTCCAGTTCAAGGACTTGACGCCCGGCATCACGATCGAAGAGCAGGTGGACGAAGTCACCGGTCTCGCGCAGCTTGTCGTCACGCTGCCGCCCGGAGATGAAAAGCACCAGCCGCAGATCTTGATGCGCGATCCCGGCGGCCGCACGCGGAAGAAATACTTGATGCCATCGCGCGCCCACTTGACCGTCTCCGATGGAGACGAAGTGCAGCCGGGCGACGTGCTGGCCAAGATTCCGCGTGAAACCACCAAGACCAAGGACATCACCGGCGGTCTGCCGCGCGTCGTGGAACTGTTTGAGACGCGCAAGCCGCACGATCCGGCCGTGATCAGCGAAATCGACGGCTTGGTTCGCTACGGTGAGGTCAGCAAGGGTCTGCGCCGCATTTACGTCGAAAGCGAAGATGGCAAAACGCAGAAGGAATACGCCATCGCCCGCGGCGTGCACATCAACGTTCAAGAGGGAGAGCACGTCCGCGCCGGCGAGCCTTTGATCGACGGCCCGCTCAATCCCCACGACTTACTCGCCGTGCTCGGCGAAAAGTACACGCAGGCCTACCTGGTGAATTCGATCCAGGAGGTCTACCGGTTGCAGGGCGTCAACATCAACGATAAGCACATTGAGGTGATCGTCCGCCAGATGATGCGCTGGGTGAAGGTTGAGGACGTCGGCGACACAGCCTTCCTGCTCGACGAACAGGTGGATAAGTTCCGCTTCCGCGAGGAAAACGATCGCATCGTCAGCGATGGTTTCCGCCCGGCGACGGGCCGCCCGCTGCTGCTGGGCATCACCAAGGCCTCGCTTTCGACCGATTCGTTCATTTCGGCCGCGAGCTTCCAAGAAACCACCCGCGTGCTTACCGAAGCCGCAGTTGCCGGCAAGGTGGACTACCTGCGCGGCCTGAAGGAAAACGTCATCATGGGCCGCCTGATCCCGGCGGGAACCGGCTTGGAGCGCTACCGCAATATCGAGCTCCTCACAGAGGTTCCCCCGCCGGCGCCGGTGGAAGCTGTGATGCCGCCTGCGGACCTATCGCCGGAGGAAGCCGCCGCTTTGGACTTCCTGCGGAAGGACGCCGACGTCATCGCTGACGAAGGCTAACTTACTCTAAATACAATACTTAAGGGGCGTCTGGCGATGTGCCGGGCGCCCCTTTTTTTCTTGCAACCTGGACAGTTCCCCACGTTGCTTCAGCCCGCAGTGTTACTTCTTGAGTCAAGCGCTGCCCATTTTCTATTGTTTACGCCGCTTTCCGCACCCTATGCTGGATGCACCTGCCACTGTCGGAGGCGGCGCCGTCCAGGCTGTCACCAGATCAACGTGGGGTTTTCATGAGCGTAGCGGACTTGGCGGTGCAGGCAGCCGACTCGGAACGACCCGCCGACGGCGGAACTCCAACAGCTTTGCCTGCTCACTTTGAATTGCTGGCGCGGCGCGAGCGGCACCTTTGGCGCTTGGCCCTGCTGGTTTTGGCCGCGCTGACCGTGGCGCTGGCGGTAGTCTCCCGTGGCTGGCTGAGAGACCTTCCCTACAACCTGGAAGCGCTTCCCATTGGCCTTGTGGTCCTGGTCGCGTTGTTCGGCGTGTACATGTGGATGAAATCCAGGGAAATTTCAGAGCTGCGCGGACTGGTGCGTGGCATCGAGCAGCGCTCGATCGCCGCCGGCGCCGATGGGCGGCAGATCGATCAACTATTTTCGCTGATTTCCCGTTCGCAGCAGGGCTATCGCGACCTGATCGACACGTTTGAAGATCACCTTTTCTCGATTTCGCTGGGCGGAGAGATTCTGGCCGCCAATCGCAGCTTCTCGAATTTGCTCGATCAGCCATTTTCCTCGCTGGTCGGAAAGCGGCTGGAAGATTTCGTGGATCTGCCGGATGGCGGCGGATTAGCCGCTGCCAAAAAAGCGCTGCCGCAGCTTATCGAACGCCGGCACTGGAGCGGCGTTCTTCACGTTAAATTGAAGAAGGAATCGGCTCCGCGGTATTTCGAGTGCGTCTTCCACGCGATCGTGCACGAAGGCGAAGTTTGCGGCGTCAGCGCCCTGGCGCGAGACGTCACCGCCGACCGCGAAAGCGAAACGCGTTTCACCGAACTGTTTGAGACGCTGCAAGAGGGCGTATATCTCGCCACGCCCGACGGCCGATTGTCCGACGCTAACCCCGCTCTGGTGCGTCTGCTGGGCTATCGCAGCAAGGAAGAAATGATCGGCCTGCCGGTGCGCGAACTTTACAGCGATCCCGCCGAATGCGCCGCGGACCAGGCGGTGCTCGCGCGGGAAGGCTTGATTCGCGGGCGCCAGCTTGCGCTCCGCGCCAAGCACGGCGAGGAAGTAGCCGGCCTGCATTCGGTTTCCGTGATTCGCGATCCCGAAGGGAACGTTGTGCGATCCCACGGCACCGTGGTGGATTTGACGGAGCACAAGGAAATGGAACGCCGGCTCCGCCGCGAGCGCGAGTTTGCGCGCCGCCTGATGGATAGCCTGCCGGATTTGGTTTTCGTCCTCGATCGCGACTTGCTGTACACGTTCGCCTGCCCGAGCATCAAAGAGATCCTGGGATACGATCCGGAGGAGTTGATCGGCTCGCGATTCGGAGAGCGCTCCGATCCGGAGGACCGCCCCGCGATGCTGGCGATGTTCCGCGAAGTGCTCAGCGGGCTCGGCACCCAAAACACAATCGAATACCGCGCGCGCCACAAGAATGGCGATTGGCGCCTGATGCGCACTACGGTGCGGCCGGTGATGGATTCGGAGGGCCGGATCGAGGGCGTGATCGCTTCCGCGCGCGACATCACGGATCAACGGCGCGTCGAGCAGCAATTGGTGCAGTCAGAGCGCCTGGCGGCGATGGGGCAGATGATCGCCGGCGTGGCCCACGAGCTGAATAATCCGCTGACGGCGATCCTTGGCGTCACCGAACTGGTTAAAGAAGGCGTCCAGGAACCCGCCATGAAGCGCCAGCTCGATTTGGCGCACAGCCAAGCGCGCCGCGCCGCGCACATCGTGCAGAGTTTGCTGACGTTCTCGCGGCCGCCTTCGCCGCGCAAGATTCCGCTGCAATTGAACGATGCATTACAGCGCACGTTGCAGCTTCATGAGTATTCGTTGCGCGTGAACAATATCGAGTTGGATTTCCAGCCGCGGCCCGATCTGCCTCTGGTGATGGGCGATGCGAATCAGCTGATGCAGGTGTTCCTGAACCTGATCACCAATGCCGAGCAGGCGATTCTGGAGGTGCGCGAGCGCGGGACGCTGCGGGTGCGCCTGGAGCCGGCCGGCGAAAACGTGCGCATCGTGTTTCAGGATGACGGCGTGGGTATTTCGCGCGAAATTCTGCCGAAGATATTCGATCCGTTCTTCACCACCAAGCGGCCTGGCCGCGGCACGGGGCTCGGACTCAGCATCTCAATGGCGATCGTTCGCGAGCACAACGGAAATATCACGGCTGAATCGTTGCCCGGCGGCGGATCGCGGTTCGTCATCTCCTTGCCCGTCAGCCGGCAGTGGCAGGTTGTGTACGATCGGGATTCAGCGGGGCCGCAGGTTGCGAAGGCGCCGCCATCGGCGCTCGAAGGCCGCAGCGTGCTCGTCGTCGATGACGAAGAGGGAATTCGCGACTTGGTTCAGGATGGATTGGCGGCGCGCGGCATGGTGGTACACACGGTTGCCACGGCCGAGGAGGCGCTCGATCGGTTGCGGCAGCAAGCGTACGACGTGGTGCTCTGCGATCTGCATCTTCGCGATACGCCGGGCGCGCTCTCGCCTCAGGAAATGCAAAGCGGACTGATGGAAGTGGCCCGCGCCAGCACGGGGCATTCGCCCGTGTTCCTTTATATGACCGGCGGTTTAGTGGACGATTCCACTATGCAAGGGCTTGACAACAATCACGGGCGGCTGATCCAGAAGCCGTTCCGCGTTTCGGATTTGGTGGCGCTGCTAGGGACGGAACTCGAAGCCCACGGCGCGAAGCTGCCGGCCACTGCTCGCGTCAATTAATTCCATCCGAGTTGTTCTCTAAGGCTTTTCCGGCGCGTCGGGCGCATCGGCCGCGTGCGTGTCCGTTTTAGTAGCATCCACGCCGAAATCCCAGACGTTCAGGTCGATCCCGTCGATGGTCGTCTCGACGAACGCATATTCACCAGGCGGCAAATCCTGGTCGATCGTGAAGCGATAGACGCCTGGGGCGATCTCCCACAGCAGAGTCGAAACGTTGTCGGCTTTATTTGTCGTGTCCATGATCACCGACGAGCTTTCCGTATCGACCAGACGCGCGTCACCTTTCGCGTGGGCGCGCACCAATGTCATGCGCGGCTCGCGCTGATCGGCCGTACGCATGAAAAATTCCAGATCTCCGGTGCCGAATCGCAATGCGGAGCGCTTGCCGGGCAGTTCGATTCGATGCTTGGAAGGAATCGTCGGCACGCCGGAGAGAGTTTTTTCCACTTCGCGTCCGACGGCGATTTTTGAGATGGCCTGATCCTGCTTTAGCGCCACAAATTGCCGGCTGGCCAGCACAAACATGCCGGGGCCGTCCGGAAGGATCAGGCCGGGATGCACTTCGAGGCTTGCGTCAACGTCCGCAACGCCTTCGGTCTCTTCTTGCAGCACTCGCTGACGATTCTTTTCCGCCTGCTCCTCTTCTTTGCGCTTCTGTTCGGCCTCTTCCTTTTTCGTCGCGTCCCAATCCACCAAGCTCGATGGAATCTCTTCCCAATCGGATCGCTCGACACTGTAATAGCGCACTCGGTCGCCTTCCACGGAGTATTCGCGCGCGATCTGAAATGTTCCGTCCTTCATGATTAGTTTCTTGCCTTGGGGCAAGGGAACGGGGACGGTCACTTGTATGTCGCTCGGCGGCGGTGCGGGCGGATTGGAGGATTCCGGCGCGTCCGGCGTTTGCGAGCGCGCTGCGCCGGCGGCGCCGAGGCACATCGCCAGCGCGAGCGACAACGCGATCCGCCGCGCACCGCCGCCGGTGCGGACGATGTGGCCTATGCGCGGAACGTGCCTCGTTGCCCAAAGATGCGTATTAATTCTCATGCGGACTTGTCAATCCTCAACAGATCGCCACTGGGCGGCCGTCATTTGCTTCGATGCGCGCAGTTCGCGCCGCGTTGGGCGCGGTGGAATTGCTGTTGGCGTTCGCCGCGGCGCGCGAACCCGGCGCGATTACTATGCGAACGTGCCGCGGGCGACTGAGCTTGACACGAGGGGCCTACTGCTCTCAAGATTAAGTTGAAGCTGTACCTGCCGGGCAATCGCCTGACACAACCTAGCGCAGTCTTTCTCCATGTTTGGAGATCCGGGGCCCGTAAATGGACAAAAATATAAAGATTTTGGACGGCAATGAAGCCGCCGCTTCCGTAGCTTTCCGCCTGAACGAAGTCATCGCCATCTATCCGATCACGCCATCTTCGCCCATGGGCGAATGGGCGGACCAATGGTCGTCGGAAGGGAAGAAGAACATTTTCGGTACCGTGCCCACCGTCACTGAAATGCAAAGTGAGGGTGGCGCCGCGGGTGCGTTGCACGGCGCATTGCAAGCCGGCGCGCTGGGTACCACGTTCACGTCTTCGCAGGGCCTGCTGCTGATGATCCCCAATATGTTCAAGATCGCTGGGGAGCTTACTGCGGCCGTGATTCAAGTGGCCGCGCGCACCATAGCCACGCACGCTCTTTCGATTTTCGGCGATCACAGTGACGTGATGGCCGCGCGCGCCACCGGCTGGGCGCTGCTATCTTCCGATTCGGTGCAGGAAGCGCACGATTTTGCCTGTATCGCGCAAGCGGCCTCGCTGGAGGCGCGCATTCCATTTCTGCATTTCTTTGACGGCTTCCGGACCTCGCACGAAGTGAACAAGATCGTTCCGTTGAGCGACGACGATTTGCGCGCCATGATCGATGAAAAGTTGGTGCAGCAGCATCGCGAGCGCGCGCTGAGCCCGGATCGTCCCATGCTGCGCGGCACCGCGCAGAACCCGGACCATTTTTTCCAGGCGCGCGAGGCCATCAATCCGTTTTATCGCGCGTGCCCCACGATCGTACAGAACACGATGGACCGCTTCGCGCGCGTCAGCGGCCGCAGCTACCACTTGTTCGATTACATTGGCGCGCCGGATGCGGAGCGCGTTGTGGTGCTGATGGGCTCCGGAGCGGGCGCGGCCGAAGAGGCCGTGGAATATCTGACGAAGCACGGAGAAAAGGTCGGCGTGCTGAAAGTGCGCCTGTTCCGGCCGTTTGCCTCCGAAACATTTTTGGCGGCGCTGCCGAAAACGGTGCGCTCGCTGGCTGTGCTGGATCGCACCAAGGAACCGGGCGCGGTGGCCGAGCCGATGCACGCCGAAATCGTGATGGCGCTCAGCGAACTTTCCGCCGAAGCCAAGGCGGGGCGGCAGCCGATGCAGGTGGTTGGCGGACGCTACGGACTTTCGTCCAAGGAATTCACGCCGTCGATGGTGAAGGCGGTCTTGGATAATTTGAAGGATAAAGCGCCGAGGAATCATTTCACCGTGGGCATCCGCGACGACGTCACGCACACCAGCCTGGATTATGACCCGGATTTCTCGACGGAAAAGCCGAGCACGGTTCGCGCGCTCTTTTATGGTTTGGGTTCCGATGGCACGGTCGGCGCGAACAAGAATTCGATCAAGATCATCGGCGAGGGCACCTCGAATTACACGCAGGGCTATTTCGTGTACGACTCGAAGAAGTCCGGGTCGGTGACGGTGTCGCATCTGCGGTTTGGGCCGGAGCCGATCCGCTCCACTTATTTGATCAGCAAGGCCAGCTTCGTGGCCTGCCACCAGTTCCAGTTCCTGGATCGCATCGACGTGCTGGCGGGCGCGGAGACCGGCGCCACGTTTCTGCTGAACGCGCCCTTCGAGCCCGGCGAAGTGTGGAATCATTTGCCGCGCAAGGTGCAGCAGAACATCATCGATAAAAAGCTGCGCTTCTACGTGATCGATGGTTACAAAGTGGCGCGCGATGCGGGGATGGGCAGCCGCATCAACACGATTATGCAGACCTGCTTCTTCGCCGTCAGCGGCGTGCTGCCGCGCGAGGAAGCCATAACGGCCATCAAGGACGCGATCAAGAAAACATACGGAAAGCGCGGCGAGGCCGTCGTGCAGAAGAATTTCAACGCCGTGGATACATCGCTGGCGAATTTGCACGAAGTGACTGTGCCGCAGAAGGTGACCAGTACGTTTGAAGTGCTGCTGCCGGTTTCGGCGGAGGCGCCCAAGTTTGTGCGCGAGGTTCTGGGCTCGATCATCGCGGGAACAGGCGATTCGATTCCCGTCAGCGCGTTTCCTCCCGACGGAACGTTCCCCACCGCCACAGCCAAATGGGAAAAGCGCAACATCGCGCAGGATATTCCCGTTTGGGACGAGGAAATTTGCATTCAGTGCGGCAAGTGCGTGCTGGTTTGCCCGCACGCCGTGATTCGCGCGAAGGTTTACGACAGCGCGGCGCTCGCCGGCGCTCCGGCCACGTTCAAGACCGCCAAGCCGCGATGGCGCGAGCTGGAAACGCTCAAGTACACGCTGCAAGTGGCGCCCGAGGATTGCACCGGTTGCGGCCTGTGCGTCGAGATTTGCCCGGTCAAGAGCAAGAGCGAAGCCAAGCACAAGGCCATCAACATGGCGTTCCAGGCTCCGCTGCGCGAACCGGAAGCCAAGAATTGGGATTTCTTCTTGAAGCTGCCGGAGTTCAACCGTGATCGTCTCTCGTTTGGGCAGGTGAAGGACGTTCAGTTGCTCGAGCCGCTCTTCGAGTTTTCGGGCGCGTGCCCCGGCTGCGGCGAGACGCCTTACATCAAGCTGCTTACGCAATTGTTTGGCGACCGGCTGCTGATCGCCAACGCTACCGGCTGCTCATCCATATACGGCGGCAATTTGCCGACGACTCCGTACACGCAGAATGCCGCGGGACGCGGCCCGGCGTGGTCCAATTCGCTTTTCGAGGACAATGCCGAGTTTGGCTTGGGCATGCGCCTCGCGGCGGATAAGCGCGAGGAATATGCCAAAGAGCTGCTGCCGCGGCTGGCGAGCAACATCGGCGATCAACTGATCGCCGAACTATTGGCCGCGGATCAATCCAAGGAGCCGGGAATCAACGCGCAGCGAGAACGCGTCGCGGCGTTGAAGCAAAAGATCGCGGGCGTGGATTCTCGAGACGCGCGCGATTTGTTGGCCGTCGCCGATTCGCTGGTGCGCAAGAGCGTCTGGCTGCTCGGCGGCGACGGTTGGGCCTACGACATCGGATTCGGCGGCCTGGACCACGTGCTCGGCACCGGAGCGAACGTCAACATCCTCGTCCTGGACACGGAAGTCTACTCAAACACCGGCGGGCAGATGTCCAAATCCACGCCGCGCGCGGCCGTGGCCAAATTCGCGGCGGGCGGAAAACTCACGGCCAAGAAGGACCTCGCATCGGAGGCCATTGCCTATGGTTACGTTTACGTGGCGCGCGTCGCCATGGGCGGCAGCGATATGCAAACGGTCAAAGCATTTCAGGAAGCGGAGGCGTACCCGGGGCCGTCGCTGATCATCGCCTACAGCCATTGCATCGCGCACGGATACGACATGGTCCACGGCTTGGCGCAGCAGAAGAATGCGGTGCTCTCAGGTTACTGGCCGCTGCTGCGTTACAACCCGGCGTTGCGCTTGGAAGGCAAGAATCCCTTCCAGCTCGATTCCAAGGATCCGACCATTCCGCTGAAGAAATTCGCGTATGAAGAGGCGCGCTACACGATCCTGGCCCGCAGCAAGCCGGACGTGGCGGCCAAGCTTTTGCGGCAGGCCCAGGACGACGTGGATCGCCAGTGGTTTGTGTACAAGAATCGCGCGGCGATGCCCGGGCGCGAGCATCCGCTCGTGGAAGAGCCCGTGGCGCCGGAAGAGGATGCCGGCGCGCCCGTAAAGGGCGAGGACGGCGAATGATGGACCTCACAACGAAATATCTGGGCCTAATACTGAAGAATCCCATCGTCGCGTCGGCCTCGCCGATCTGCGAATCGCTCGATAACATTCGGCGCCTGGAAGACCACCGCATCGGCGCCGTGGTGCTGCCTTCGTTGTTTGAGGAGCAATTACAACTGGAAAGCCAGTCGCTCGATTCCGATCTTTCGCGCGGCACGAACGAATTCCCGGAGTCGATTTCGTTTCTCCCCGATCTGCGCGATTACAACCTGGGTCCCGACGGCTATTTGGACTTGATCCGCAAGGCCAAGGCCAGCGTCTCCGTCCCGATCATTGGCAGCTTGAACGGCTCCTCCGAAGGCGGGTGGATCCGCTATGCGCGCGAAATCGAGCAAGCCGGCGCGGACGCCATCGAGTTGAACATCTATTCGCTGGTCACAGATCCCGCGAAGACGGCGGCTGAAGTCGAGCGCGGCTATTGCGATTTAGTGCGCGCGGTGAAGAAAAACATCCATATTCCCGTGGCCGTGAAGCTTTCGCATTTTTTCAGCGCCATCGCCAATGTAGCCACGCAACTTGACGCCGCGGGCGCGAATGGCCTGGTTTTCTTCAACCGTTTCTATCAGCCGGATTTCGATACCGAACAGCTTGAAGTGGTTCCCAGCCTCACGCTGAGCCGTCCCACTGAATTGCTGCTGCGGCTGCACTGGGTGGCGATTGTGTACGGCCACGTGAAAGCGGATCTGGCCATCACCGGCGGCGTGCACAGCGCGCAGGATGTGCTGAAGTCCATGATGGCCGGAGCGCGCGTGGCAATGATGACGTCGGCGCTGCTGCAGAACGGCATCGAACATCTTGATTTCGTCCTGGAAGACCTCGCCGTGTGGATGGAAGAGCACGAATACGAATCCATCCAGCAGATGTGCGGCAGCATGAGCCAGCGAAACGTTCCGAACCCGATGGCGTTTGAACGCGCCAACTACGTGCGCGTCCTCAGTTCTTACACACTCAAGACGCAATCCTAGAGATTTCTTCGCGCGCTTCGCCCGATGCGTTGGCGGTTGGCGGAGCGCCTGCGCGCGTGCTAGATTCGCACGCCGGTGCCGGCAAGTTTGCGCCCAGCGCGGCCGAGGGCGGCACGCGCGGGCCGGAGGGGTGACAATGCGAATTCTTCGTTGGGTTCCTTTGCTGGCAGCGATTTTCGGCGTGGCGGCGCACGCGCAGGCCCCGGCGCAGGTCTCGGCCGCATCGCAGTCCTTCGAGATCGTCAAAGTGACTGACGGCGTTTACGCCGGGATCGGCCTAAACGGCGTATTTGGCAACGGCGCGTTCATCGTGAATCGCGACAACGTCCTGGTGGTCGACACGCAGGAACGCCCCAGTTGGGCGCGCGATTTCATCGCCGATATTCGCCAGGTGACGCCGAAGCCGGTGCATTACGTCGTGAACACCCACTATCATCGCGACCATTCGCAGGGCAATCAGGCGTATGTTGAGGCGTTCGGTCCCGATGTTGAGATCATCGCGCAGGAAACCGTTCCCGAGGACATGCGCACGAAGGACGCCGACCTGCTGCAGCAATCGCTCACGACCGATCTGCCCACCGCCATCGCCCAACTTGAGAAAACTCTGGCCGACGGTAAAGACGCGCAGGGCGCGTCGCTGACAGACGATGCCCGCGCGCGAATCCAGCATCAACTCGACTTGCAGAAGGGCTACCTAGCCGAGATTCCCCAGATTCATCTGACGCTGCCCACATTGACGTACGATCGCACGCTGATCTTGCACACGCCGGATCGCGACATTTGCCTTTACCATTTCGGATTGGGCCACACGCGCGGCGACACTGTGGTGTATCTGCCGAAAGAGAAGATCGTGATCACGGGCGACCTGCTCACGTTCAACTTTCCGAACATGAAGGACTCCTACCCGGTGGAACTGGTCTCGACTCTAGAATCGATCGATAAGCTCGATTGGGACCACGCCATCCCCGGCCACGGCGAGGTGGAGGACAGCCACCAGCAAATCCAGTTGCTGCTCTCTTACATGCGCGACCTGGTTGCGGCGACGCGCGCGGCCGTTGCCAAGGGCGAAACGCTCGATCAGGCTGTGCAGACGATCGACCTGAGCCGCCACTCCAGCATCCCCGGCTTCGCCGCGGGGAATCCGCTGGCGATTGCGCGCGCGTACAACGAGATCACGGGCAAGACGCCGATGCCGCCGATGCCGTAGCTTGGCTGCACCGCGCCGGCCCTGCGCCGCGAGCTTCCATCCACGGGCAAACACACTTCTTCGCAAGCTTGGGAATTCCGAGGGGTAATGCTGCGAGAATCCGCCGCTTTAGTGCTGGCAGCGCGGCTGAAGGACGGTCAGCACCAACAGGTCTGAATTCGTGAACAGCCAATCTTCGATCTGCTTGCCGGCGGCTTCCACTTGTTTCCCTGCGGCTTCCACGTGCTCTCCGGCGGCTTGAGCAGCCCCTTGAATGAAGCCGAGGTGCTTGCTGCGAGCCGCGGCGCGCAGATGCTCAAGGCAAATTCCCGTGAGGCTGGAGATCTCCTCCGCGGTGAAAACCTTCTGGCTCGATTTTACGACGACGCTCATATTTCCTCGCGTCCAGCGCCTTGTCACTTCCTTGGATGCTGAATCCATGCTACGCGACACACGGAATCTAGAGCAATAGAGCTTCCGTTCCATTTTTCCAGTACTGCACATGTGCCAGGCCGGCGAAAAATCGCAAGAAACGCGGGATTTATGCGGGAATTACGCGAACGCCGGAACGATTAATTTTGAATGAATGAGATTCACTGCGCAGAAAAATGCTCCGGAATGGGAAGAATTTATACATTTTCACATCAAAACTACACTTTCTTGAAGTGAAGCGCGGACGAAATCATCGCGATCGCGGCACGCGCGCGCGCAGAAATCGTTCACATCAATTCGTTCGCGATGCCGCGCGAGCTTGCTCGAAGGCGTGCGCCGCCTGCAGCAAGCGATCTTCGGTGAAGGCCGGCGCGTAAATCTGCATGCCGATGGGCAGGCCGTCGGTGGTTTCTCCGCAGGGCACGGAGATGCCTGTGATGCCCGCGAGCGATCCCGTAACCGTATAAATATCAGCCAGATACATGGAGAGCGGATCGTCCGCGCGCTCGCCCAATTTGAACGCCGGCACGGGCGAAGTCGGCGTGACGATCAAATCGGCCTGCGCGAATGCCTCGGCAAAATCGCGCGCGATCAGCGTGCGCACCTTCTGCGCTTTCAAATAATACGCGTCGTAGTAGCCGGACGAGAGCACGTAGGTGCCGAGCACGATGCGCCGCTTCACTTCGGCGCCGAATCCGCGGCCGCGCGTTTTCTGATACATCTCCACGAGCGTCGCGCCGGGCACGCGCAAGCCGTAACGCACGCCGTCGTAGCGCGCAAGATTGGAACTGGCTTCGGCCGTGGCGATGATGTAGTACGCGGCGATGGCGTGATCCGAGTGCGGCAGGCGGACCGGCACGCGCGTGCAGCCCAGACGTTCCAGTTGCGAGATTCCCGCTTCCACTTTTTCCCGCACCGCGGCGTTCATTCCCGCGGGGAAGCATTCCGCCGGAATGCCAATACGCAGCCCGCGGAAGGGGCGATCGAGCGCGGCTAAGCTTTGCGGCGGCGGGGCAGCGGCTGAAGTGGAATCACGGGCGTCGCGGCCGGCCAGCACATCGAGCATGGCGGCGATATCGCGCACGTTGCGAGCGAACGGCGCCACGCGGTCCAGCGACGAAGCGAACGCGATCAATCCGTATCGCGAAATGCGACCGTAGCTAGGCAGCAGCGCGGGAATGCCGCAGAAGGAGCCAGGCTGACGAACCGAGCCGCCTGTATCCGTGCCGAGCGCCGCGACGGCCAATCCGGCGGCCACTGCCGCGGCCGAACCGCCGCTCGATCCGCCGGGCACGCGGTCCAACGCTACGGGATTGTGCACGGGGCCGTAGGCGGAATTTTCGTTGGAGCTGCCCATGGCGAATTCGTCGCAGTTCGTTTTACCCAGCAGGATCGCGCCGGTCGTCTCCAGCCGCTCGACGGCGGTTGCGTCGTACGGCGGGCGATAGCCTTCCAGGATGCGCGAACCGCAAGTGGTGGGCACGCCGCGCATCGCCAGGACATCTTTGATTGCCACCGGCACACCGGCCAGCGGCGGCAGCGCCGCGCCGGAGGCGATCATGGCATCCACGCGATCGGCTTGGGCGTAAGCGCGCTCGGGGCAGAGAGCGAGGAAAGCGTTCAGCTCCGGATTGCGGCGTTCGATGCGATCGTAAAATTCGCGCGTCAGCTCGCGGGCGGAGATTTTCTTGGCCGTCAGCGCTTGCGTGACGGATGGGATGGTCCAATTGGTTGCGGCGGCCATCAGCGGTCAATCACTTTCGGCACGCGGAAGTACGGCGGCGCCGGGTCAGGCGCGGCGGCCAAGGCTTGGTCCTTGATATCGCAGGGGATCACAACGTCGTCGCGCAGCGGCGTGCCTTGGCCAGCGGCGGCATCGAGCGTCTGGGCCATAGGCTCGATCTGCGAAGTATCCAGCTCGTTGAGCTTATCGACGTAGGTAAGGATCGAATCGAGTTGCCGGCGGTAGGTTTCCACTTCGGCGTCGGTGAGTTCCAGATACGCCAGCGCGGCAACCTTCAGAACGTCATCGCGTGAGATTTTCATCGATGTCGGCCTAAGAAGAAACGCGCGCGGTAACCGGCGCTTTCGGTGGATACTTCGTGGCCACGTAGTCGTCCACCAGCTTCTCAAACGCCGCGGCCAGTTCCGCGTAATTGCCCTCGAGCGTGACGACTTTCACGCCGTCGATATAGACGGGGCAGCGCGGGGCTTCGCCGGTGCCAGGCAAACTGATGCCGATATTCGCGGCTTTCGATTCGCCCGGGCCATTCACGATGCAGCCCATCACGGCCATCGTCATTGTCTCCACGCCTTCGTATTTCTGCTTCCATTCGGGCATGGTGTCGCGAATATATTCCTGGACGTGCTCGGCCAGCTCCTGAAACGTGGTGCTAGTGGTGCGGCCGCAGCCGGGGCAGGCCGTCACGCTGGGCGAAAAGCTGCGCAGGCCGAGGGCTTGCAATAATTCGCAAGAGGCGTAGACCTCTTCGCGGCGATCGCCGCCAGGCGCGGGCGTCAGCGAAATGCGAATCGTGTCGCCGATGCCTTCGTTCAGCAGGATGCCCATGGCCGTGGCCGACCAGATCGCGCCCTTCATACCCATGCCGGCTTCGGTCAGGCCAAGATGCAGCGGCTGATCGGTGCGCCGCGCGAGATTGCGATAGACGCGGATCAGGAATTGCGGTTTGGAGACTTTGCACGAGATGATGATTTGGTCCGGGCGCAGGCCGCATTCCAGAGCCAGTTCGGTGGATTCGAGAGCCGAGAGCACCATGCACTCGTTCAGGATGTCGTCGGAGGATTTGCCGAGGTCCTGATCGGTGTTTTCCTGCATCTTGCGCATCACCAGTTCCTGATTCAGCGAGCCGCCGTTTACGCCGATGCGCACGGGTTTGCCGTGATCGCGCGCGATGTAGCAGATGGTGGAAAACTGCTCGTCGCGGCGCGCGCCCGCGCCGACGTTGCCGGGATTGATGCGATATTTATCGAGCGCCGCGGCGCAGGCCGGATCTTTGGTCAGCAGGATGTGGCCGTTGTAATGGAAATCGCCGATCAGCGGAGCCAGTGCGCCGGCATCCAGCATGCGCTGCTTGATTTCGGGCACCGCCGCGGCCGCTTCGGGCACATTCACGGTGACGCGCACAAGTTCGGAGCCTGCCTCAGAAAGCTCGATACATTGCTTCGCCGTCGAGGCGGGGTCAGCCGTGTCGGTGTTGGTCATCGACTGCACGACCACCGGCGCGCCTCCGCCGACCATCACGTGGCCGACGCGCACGCCGTGCGTTTTCTTCGGAATGACAGGCGGAATCAGCATTTTCGTCTCGCGGTACCCCAATATGATATCAGATTTGGCGTCCGTGCCCGGCGGGCGGGACGCTGGTGGCGAATGCGCCCGCATAACGCGCGCTTATATTCCGAGGAACAATTTAGAATTGGACTTGTGGGATCGCGTAGGGCCTAATCGGTTTCGGGAGCATTTAGATGCCTACACCGACCGACGTCAATCTGTGGGACTCCGCCGAGCACGCGTTGGATTATCTGCGGCGCGCGGATTCGATTCCGCACCGCGTCGAGGGCGAATCCACGCTGCTCGAGTTCATACCTCCCGATGCCAAGCGCATCCTCGATTTGGGCAGCGGCGGCGGCAGGCTGCTGGCGCTGGTGAAGGCGGCGCGGCCACACGCTCAGTTCGTGGGACTCGATTTTTCGCCCACGATGCTCGTTGCGCTGCGCAAGCTGTTTGCCGGCGACAGCGGCGTCACGATCGTCGCCCACAATCTTGACGATCCGCTGCCGTTGCTCGGGCAGTTTGACGCCGTGATCTCCAGCTTCGCGATTCATCACGTGACGCACGCGCGGAAACGCGCGCTGTACGCGGAGATTTTCGCGGCGCTGGCTCCGCGCGGCGTCTTCTGCAATCTCGAGCACGTGGCATCGTCGACCCCACACCTGCACGCCGAATTCCTGCGCGCGATTTCCTGCGACGAAGAAGGTCCCTCGAATAAGCTGCTCGCGCTTGAAACTCAGCTCGCGTGGCTGCGCGAAATCGGCTTCGCGGATGTAGACTGCCACTGGAAGTGGCGCGAATTGGCGCTCCTCGGCGGCAGCAAACCAGCTTAAGCGGGGCTTCTCGAACCCGTTTTTTCACTCCGCGTTCATCAACTGCGTGACGTTCATCAAGTATCCGATATACAGCGGCATTCAGCCGCGGGTGGTGAAATCCACCGACCGCCCGGGAGTCCGGGCGGAACTTGCGAACGCGGAGGTCGGGCATGTCTGAAATCTTTGCAAGTATCCCAACAAGAGAGCAGATCGAGCAGAAGGCTTACGAAATCTATCTGGAGCGCGGCGGCCAAGATGGCGATGACCTTGCCGATTGGCTGACCGCCGAAAGGGAATTGCGGCAACTGGCGCAGGATTCGTTCGATGGCTCGGAAGATCGCCCGCGGACCTCGGATCAAAGCGGCGAAGGCGCCGTGGACGACCACGAACGCGCAGAGATGGAAAGAGTTCTTCAGGCGACCAACAGAAGCCGCGCCGTCGCAGCGGGAGCCGGTAGCTAGGCGCAACCGCCGGCGATGGATGGAACTAACAGGACTTTGTCGCCTTGCTGGAATTTGTAGGCTTCGCCGCCGAGGAAGCGAATATCTTCGTCGTTCACGTAGATATTCAAGAACGGACGAATTTGTCCGGACGCGTCGCGCAAATGGCGAGCCATGCCCGGAAAGCGGCCTTCGAGTTCGGTGAACAGCTCGTTGAGCGTAGTTGCGGTGCAATCCAGCTTGGCCACGCCGTCGGTGAAGCGCCGCAGCGCAGTGGGGATTTCGACGGAGACGCTCACTGCGCCACTCCCGCCGCACGCGCGACGCTGACGGTGGCGTTGAGTGCGCGCTCCGAGTATGCCTCAAACGCTTCGAGGCGCGGCGCAATAGCCTCGATCGTTTCCAAGCGCCCGGCCAACGCATCGGTGGTTTTCAGTCCGTTGCCCGTGATGCACAGCACGGTGGTTTCTTCGGGGAGAATGCGCCCCTGCGCCAGCAGCTTCTGCGTCACGGCTGTGGTCACGCCGCCGGCGGTCTCCGTGAAGATGCCTTCGGTTTCAGCCAGCGTTTGGATTCCGCCAACCAGCTCGGAATCCGGCACGTCCTCCGCCCAGCCGCCGCTATCGCGAATCGTGCGAATCGCGTAGAAGCCGTCGGCTGGATTGCCGATGGCGATGGAGCGCGCGATCGTGGCGGGTTTCTGCGGCGTGAATCGCTCCTGCTTATCTTTGATCGCCGTGGTGATCGGCGAGCAGCCCGTGGCTTGCGCGCCGAAAAATCGGACCGGCTTCGCTTCCACCAGGCCGAGTTTGATGAACTCGTCGAAGGCTTTGCGAATCTTGGTGATCAACGCGCCGCCGGCCATCGGCACCACGACGTTGTCGGGCAGCCTCCAGCCCAATTGCTCGGCTATTTCAAAACCCACCGTCTTCGAGCCTTCGGCGTAGTACGGGCGAAGATTGACGTTCACGAATCCCCAGCGATGCTGCTCCGCAATTTGAGTGCACAGGCGATTCACTTGGTCGTAGTTGCCCGCGACGCGTACCAAATGCGCGCCGTAAATCTGCGTGCCCAGGATTTTCGCCTGCTCGATATCGGCGGGCACGAATATCCAGGCCTCGAAGCCGCGCCGCGCGGCTTGCGCTGCCACGGCGTTGGCCAGATTGCCGGTAGAAGAGCAGCTCACGACGTCAAATCCAAATTGCCGCGCCGCGCTCAGCGCCACGGCTACCACACGATCTTTGAATGAGAGCGTCGGGAAACACACCGCGTCGTTCTTCACGTAAACATGCCGCGCGCCCCAGCGCTGCCCCAAGCCCTTCGCGGGCACCAGCGGCGTAAAGCCCACCGGCAGCGATGCCGCTTCGACTTCGTCGACGGGCAGCAGCGCGCGATAGCGCCAAATGCTGTTCGGCCCTGCCTCAATCGAGGCGCGGCTCAGATTTTTTCCGACAGCTTCGTAATCGTAGGTGATTTCCAGCGGAGAAAGACAATCGTCGCAGAACGACCGAGCCTGGTTGCCCCAGCTCTTGCCGCACTCACGACACCGCAATTCGCACCGTTCGGCCATACCGCCCTCCGGATCGAGCCTTGCCGGGTCGCCTTGGACCCGTCCTCGGAAGGGGAAACGCTGGTTCCGGCCAATCGCGGCCGTCCCGGCTCCCGGGGAGAGATACGCTCGATTTTTCTCGGCGATTTTGCGGAGGGACTAGCCTAAAACAAAATACCCTCCGCCAAAGTGCTCGGAGGGCCAATTTCTTCTGGGACCGCATCCGGCCTTTTAGCAGTTTTTAACGTGGAGCAAGTCGCCTTAAATCGCCACGTTTGGTGCACTTTACCGCACCTCTTTTATCGCATAAATCGGCCGTCGCGTCAAGACCCGGCTGGCATCAGGCCGGCCGCGAAAAGGGGCAACCCCGGTCGCGCGGGATTGCCCCTTTGCCTCGCAGTATCGGTTGAAAAAGTTCCTTACAGTACGACGCTGATTTCAACGCGTTCGCCGGGATAGTACGGGTCAAACATGAAATACTCGCCGTCGATGTAATCGATGTAGACGTCGTCGCCGTAATACCAATCCGAGGGCCAGGGTTGGACGAATCCAAACCAGAAACCGCCGTATTGGAAGCGCGAATATCCGCCAACCATCTGGGGGTTGCCCATGCGGAAGTGATGATCCTGACCGAAGTTGGAGCGGAATCGATCGTCAGGAATGCGGCCGCTGGTCCTGCCGCTTTCACGAATTGCTGGCTGGGACCTCTGAGTTTGCTGCTGGGCCGCAGTTCGCTGGACATGGCCCTGTTGCCCTGATTGCGTTTGTTGCCTGGCTTGCTGAGGCTGTTGTGCCTGACGCGCTGCGGGCTTTGCGGAATTCGCCGCTCTGGCTTGTTGCTGTTGCTGTGCAGGCTTGGCTTGTTGTTGAGGCTTGGCCGCTCTGGCTTGTTGCTGCTGTTGCGCGGGCTTGGCTTGCTGTTGAGGCTTGGCCGCTCTGGTTTGCTGTTGCTGTTGCGCGGGCTTGGCTTGCTGTTGAGGCTTCGCTGCCCTGGTCTGTTGCTGCTGTTGAGCAGGTTTGGCCGGCTGTGGTTGCTGCGCTGGCCTAGCTGCTTGCTGTTGCGCTGGCCTGGACTGTTGCTGCTGCTGTGCCGGCCTCGCTTGCTGGGCAGGCTTCGCCGCCTGGCCCCCGCCGCCATGTTCATCCGGTTTGTTCTGGCCCGCGTAGGCGGGAAGGCCGATTCCGAGAAGAAGGAACAGAGCGCTCGCACCGATCAATCTAACTGACTTCATTTTTGTTGCCTCCAATGTCAAAACGATTCCGACGCGCCGGCAGCTCGCCGCGGCTGGCGCGTCTAATGCTTCCGCACCACAGACTCAAGGCGCGGCAGTTCCCTCAATGGCGATGCGCTACAAGCAGTCCGGCGGGTTGCTTACGCGCCGACGTGCATGTGCGATAGGGAATGCAGAAACCCAAAAATGTTCAAGAGCCACAAGACAACGACGATCACGACGATCGCGTTGATGAACGACTTAATCGTCCGCTGCATCGGAATGTAGGTGTTCACCAGCCAGAGCAGCACGCCGACCACAATCAGAATCATCAAGACTTGAAGTAAGGGCATTGTTTGTTGCACTCCGTTTCTTCGCAGGAGGACACTCCCACCTATGCCGAGGTCCTGCGCTCATTGCTGTGCAGATCTGGCAGCTTCTGCTGCTGTATGGAGCGGGGCGGAAGGCCTTATATCAGGTGCCGTTCGGTGTGAGGCTTAGGTACTCGCAGCTGTTTCGGTTTAGGTGCTGTGCTCCATACGAGGGCATCATAGAGGGTGCCACGAATGGTGTCTGTCCCCTTGCGCACACATCCGCACTTTCACCGAGCAATGCCGTGAACGTTTACGTAAGCACGAGAGACCGGGTGCTCAAACGATAACGCCTCCTAGTTGCGATCTTGACTTAGGCGCGAGCCGGCGTATACTGGTTTCGCCTCGATTCTGCGCCTCTATGAGTCGAACTCATGGCTGGATTGAAGCCAGCCAGGGAGCGTTACATTGGGCGCCCTCGGTGCTGCAATTCTCGCCTATTGCCTGTCTCCCCGACAACGAGCGCTATTGTGCGAAGCCGCGGGTACGTCGGCGCAAATGACGGGGGTGGACTGACATGAAAACCAACGATGCGAAGATCAGGGGCTCGAAAGCCGGGGTTCCGAAAACCGCTGGAAAGACAGCCTTCAACGCCCAAGCCTTTCTTGAGTCGGCGGGAGTGGTGAGAAAGATTGTTGAGTTTCCAAAAAGATCGATCGTCTTTGCGCAAGGGGCTCCGGCCAGCACGGTGATGTACATCCAGCAAGGGAGCCTGAAGCTTTCCGTGGTCAATGGAGCCGGCAAAGAAGCTGTGGTGGCCATGCTGGGACCGGGAGACTTTTTCGGGGAAGGGTGCTTGGCGGCGCAGCCGGTTCGGATCGGCATGGCGACCGCGGTTTCGCCGACCACGGTGCTGGTGATCGACAAGGACGAAATGATTCGGCTACTGCACGCCCATCAAGAATTCTCCGATGGCTTTATGGCGTATATGCTGGCGAGGAACATCCGCGTTGAGGCGGATTTGGTCGATCAGCTCTTTAACTCGACGGAAAAACGCCTGGCTCGAGCGCTGCTGTTGCTAGCCCGATACGGGAAGGAAGACGCACCTCAAAGGATTCTTCCGAAAATATCGCAAGAGACCCTTGCGGAAACGATCGGCACGACGCGTTCCCGCGTGAATCTCTTCATGAATAAATTCAAGGCATTGGGATTTATCAAGTACAACGGCGGACTACAAATCAATAGTTCGCTGCTCAGCGTTGTCCTGCACGATTGACGAGCGAGGCCGGCGCCGCAGCTTCCGTTTTAGGACGCCGTCGAGCCGATGCTGCTCGAAGCCTGTAGCCGTTGCCGGATGTGTAAGCGCGTCCGCGAGATGCGGCCCTTCACCATTTCCTCCGTGATGCCCATGGCTTCGGCCACCTCACGATTCGTCCAGCCCGCCCCCTTGTGAAGGAAGAAGGCATTTCTCAGTGAGGGTTGCAAGCCGCGGAAAGCGACGGCCACGAGCTGGTTTGCGATGCAGGCGCGCTCGGGGCTGGGGCTGGCATCTCTGATCCGCGCGAGTTCGTCCTGATCGTCGTCGTCGGAGCGAACGATTTCGCGTCGCGTAGCGGCGAGTTCAGACCGCCGCGAGCGGAGCAGCATCAGGCCCTCGTTGATCGCAATCCGCACCAGCCAGGTTGAGAATCGCGAGTTGCCTTCAAATTTGCCGAGATTGACGTAGGCTTTGCACAATGCGTTCTGCAAGTTGTCTTTGGCGTCCTCAGCGTCCTTGAGAAGTCTCAAAGAGACTCGATAGACTTTTTCGCGTCACGGCACGCCCTCCTGAAGAGATCAACTTCTCGTTCAAACGCGGTCTGAATCGCCAGGTCCAAATACAACTGAGATACGGTGAGCGAGCAAACCGGGCAATGAAGTGAATCTGCAGCCCGGAATCTAGAGTCCTCTACGTGGAGGCTTGGCTTGATTGCGATTGCGCCTACGTCCCGCGCTTAGCGAGCGCGAGCACCGCGACTCCGCCGGCCAGCGCCACGATGCCGACGATCGGCGGCAGGGGAAATGTGTGGTGTTCTTCCGTGGTCGCTTGAAGCGACCCGATATCGATAATTTTCTTCCGAGTGGAGTAGGTGATGCCCTGGTAGGCGAGCGCGATCACGCCAATCACGATCAGGACGACCGCCAGGATTGTGCTTCCTCTCATATGTCCTCCGGATGCGGTTCTGTAGCATGTCGAACGGCCGCACGAGGCCGATGTGCGTGGCCCGCCAGCGCAGTGCGTTGCGCCGGAGCCTCAGGGCAGCACGTCAAGCTTTGCGAACTGTGTGACCGATCAAGCTGATCACGAAGAGAACCAGGAAGACGAAAAACAGAATCTTCGCGATTCCCGCCATGGCCACGTAGATCCCGGTGAAGCCCATAAGGCCCGCCAGAAGCGCAACAACGAAGAAAACGATCGCCCATCGAAGCATATTGACCTCCCGCGCTGAAATCGAAGAAACCGTAACCCAAGTGGTTCCGAACAGGGCCTTTAATCGCGCCCTGTACTGTCATTTCTAAAAGATGCGACGAATGCTGTCTGTCCCTTTGCGCACACATCTGAATTTAGGTTGCGCAACACCGAGGCCGGCGCTTCGCTCTTGCCCCGCGAGCGTCGACCTCGGAACGGCGAAACGTCGTTCGATTAATGATGCCCGCCACCACCGCCGCCGTGAGATCCCCCGCCTCCCCCGCTGTGGGATCCTCCGCCGGAAGACTGCTGCCTCTGTTGCAACTGCTGCGTCTGCTGGGAGTGTGTTTGCTGCAATTGCTGCGTCTGTTGCTGGTGGCGCTGCTCGGTTTGTTGGGTTCTTTCGGCGTTGGCGTTCTGTTTTGTCAATTGCTGATGTTCTTTGTCCTGCTGGGCTTGGAGTTTCTGCCGATCCTGGGTCTGTTTTGCGACTAATTTATCTTGCTGCTTCTGGTACTTCTGGTCCGCTTTCGCGTTCCCCGTGTTCACAGCAGCGGGACGTTCGACGGGCGGCAGCTCCTTAGGATGGACGGCAACGTTGGGCCGAGGAGTCGCAGCAATTCCCGGCGTGCCGTGGTTCGTAGAATACTTTTGCTGTGGGTTATTGCGCGCAGCCCATTCATGTTGAGTCTGAGCGCCTACCGGTCCGACGTGGTTCTCATGAGCGGCAGCCTCTTCTCGTGCGGTGGCGTGGTCGTTGATTCCGCCGTTGCCGCCGTTGTAGCTGATGCCGCGGTTGGCGCCGGGATCGTCCACCCGCGTGTTGTAGACGTTGTGGAAGTTGCGGGCGTCGATGTTATTCAGCGACGTGTTGTAGAAGAAATGCCCGTTGTCCCACCGGCCGCCTTCATAACCGTGGCCGAAGTAACCGAACCCGTAGTCGATCCCACCGTAGAATCCAATGGATGGCCCCCAGTAACCTTCATTGAAGAAATATCCGTCGCCACCCCAACCCCAGTAGCCCGGAGTCCAGAGGTAGCCGATTTCAGGAGCCTCCACCCATGTTCCCGGCACCCAATAGTAGTCGGAGCCGTCCCAAGCCCAGTATCCCGGCGTCCAGATATAGCCATCTTCCGGACAAATCGGTTGCGCATAGTAGGGCAGCATCGGCGGAGCTATGCCGACCCTGATCCCTACTCCGACGCGAACCTGGGCGAAAGACGCCGTCGCCAGGAAAAGCACTCCTATTGCCAACAAAAACAGCGAACGAATGACGCGAATTCGCATTTCATCTCCTCTTGCCGATTACCCATC
Source organism: Candidatus Acidiferrales bacterium (assembly GCA_050014395.1). Lineage (GTDB taxonomy): Bacteria > Acidobacteriota > Terriglobia > Acidiferrales > UBA7541 > DASPOJ01. The sequence goes on from JBEKDK010000005.1 coordinate 34,405, forward strand.
GGCTGCCGGCAAGCACCGGCATTTCCGAGCCAACACGCAAACTGCGCGGTGCGATCACAAACCACCTTTGCCATAAGCGCGCGTGCCAGGATTACAAATAAAACCGAAAGGCCTCGCCCGTTCGAGACGCGCGTGCCGGTAGCCTTCCCGGCGCGGATCCGGTTCGCGGTTTTGCACTTTCGGCGGGATTTTGATCTCTTGCGTTTTCGATTTCGCCACCGGCATTCTCGCTGGCCGGGTCAGCTTGGCTACTCTCAACGTTCTGTTCTGACATTGTCTTTCTCCCTCGGAGAACTCTTTGTGGTCACCATCTGCTTACGTCTAATCGTGAATTCTTCGAGCCTACTGGCGCCAAAAGCGAGGTTCAGGCGTCTCCTCGACGGCCAAAATCAGTTTTTTCGAGATGTCGTGGTTTCCCAGAGCCGTGTAGATATGTACTGCAACATCCGATTCACCCATAATCGTGCACCGCAAATGTGTCGGAAATTTTTCGGGCGGTGCGGCGGCGACGCACAACACCACGGGCTCGCGATACCAGCATGAGTAATCCGCTGGCGGGCCAACTGGAATCATTTCGTTTTGGACTGGATGCAACACTGAGCGCGTCCCTAACTTCTTCAAGCTGCCACAGTCTAGGCTTGCTCAAGCCTTCAAATCTGTCCCGTTTAGGACTAAATCGCCCGCGCCATTAGCATAGAATCGAACCGTGAACCGCCCCACTCCAGCTCGCGCGTTGGCCGGAATCGCTCTGCTGGCGCTATTGGCCGCAGGGATGCGTGGCACCGTGGTCCACGCGCAGGAATCGCCCGGTCCTGCTCAGCAGCCGCCTTCGCTGCCCGCGGCACCGCAGCAGAACACAACGATGAACGTCGCACCCCCTTGCGTGCAGCCGCCGCCGATGGTGAGGCTGCAGGATTACGACGGGCCATTCCCAAAAACCGTGGCACTGTTCGCCCGGAAATTAGAACTCACGGCTGCGCCCCTGCCGAAGTACCAGCAGGGCGTGAAGCTGTGCTCTCTTCATGTGCAGGATAAGTTCGTTCTGTTTGTCCGCGATACAGTCGATCCGGTAGCTTTTCTGGGCGTTGGCATCGACGCAGGAATCGACCAAGCGACAAATCGCGACCCGACGTTCCGGCAAGGCGCAGCCGGGTATGGCAAGCGCTATGCAGCCGAATTCGCAGATCAGGCCTCGTTCAAATTCTTCAAGGACTTTGCGTATCCTTCGATCTTCTCGGAGGATCCGCGGTACTACGGTCTCTTCGAGGGCAGCCCCGGCAGGCGTTTCTGGCATGCGGTGGGCCACACGTTCGTGGCGCACCGCGATAATGGCGATCGCATGTTCAATTTTTCCGAATGGCTGGGCACGGCGAGCGTCGCCTCACTGAGCAACCTCTATCACCCAGGGAATCAACGCGGCTTCGGCTCCACATCGGAACAGATGGGATACGACATCGCCGAAGACATGGGCTACGATGTACTGCGCGAATTTTGGCCGCAGATCGCCCACACGTTTAGGCTGCCGTTCCGCGTTGAACCTGTGCCAAGCAATACCAGCCCGAGTCCTGCAGTCAACTGAAGCCCCACAATCATGGTGTGCGATACGGAACAGTAGCCGCGCTTTCGCGCCGCTATCATGTTCTTGCTAACAGCGTGCGCATTGGGAAGGCGGATTACATGAGGGTTCTACTCGCAATCGATGGCTCCAAATTCTCCGAAGCAGCGATGCAAGCCGTGATCGCGCAAGCCCGTGTGAAGGATACCGAAGTGCACGTGGTCCATGTCGTGGAGCCGCCAACCCTCTTGATCGCTCGCGAAATGGGGGGCGTCGACCCGGCGCTCGAACAAATCTGGGATTCGGAAACGAAGTACGCGCGCACGTTGGTCGAAAAGACCGCGGAAACGCTGCGCTCCCACGGCTTTAAAGTATCCACAGCGGTCAAGCAGGGCGATCCAAAATCCGTAATCATCGACACATCTAAAGAGTGGCACGCCGACTTGATCGTGCTCGGATCGCACGGATACAGTTCATTCGACCGCTTCTTGATGGGCAGCGTTTCAGACGCAATCGCCCGGCACGCGCATTGTTCTGTGGAGATCGTGCGAATTCCATCGAGCAACTGAGGAACTTCAACTGCAACAATTTTTTTCACCGAGTGCGCTGGCTAGAGTCGATCCATTTTCGCTTGAGGGACTACGCCGATTGCGCGTAGTACTTTTCTCGACTCTGCGGGCTTTCCTACAGGCGGCCGGTCAACAATAGAAATAGGACGATCACTATGATTGCGCTTACACCGCTGACGGGATAAAAGCCCCAGTTTTTGCTATGGCGCCAAATCGGAAGACACGCGACTGCCGCCACGATCACCGCAATCGTCAGCATGAACATCAGCATCATCTCTTTGTCCTCCGGATTGGTTGGCGTTCAGTGGTCGGCGCGATCAACCGGAGCATCTTGGATCAATGCCGGCTCGCGGGCGGAGTTCGCCACGCGCGGCGCACCGTTCTCTTTTTTGATGCGCAGGAGGGCTTGCTTGTCGAGAGCCCTCTCCGCTTTCTTCTTGGCCATGCCGTGATAGTGCCATGGCGACCAAGGCAATACTGTCCCGTCCGGCACAGAAGGGGCAAAAAAACTTCTGAGTTGAATAGTCGCCGGTAAATGCGATTGTGTGTTGTAGCGGACAGCCTCTGAACCCGGATCGCTCTATGATGCTCCTGCAAATGCCGAGCCCCGGACTAGCCACCTGAATCACCGCCTGGGCCGATTTTCTTCTGTACCGCGCGGTTCTCTAATTCGGTTCTTCGGGAATTGGAGTTTCAGGTGGAATCAAAGGAGATTTCCCTATTATGTCGAAAGCACTACGTTTTGGTGTCTTAGCTTCTATCGCGTTGCTCGCAGTTCCTATGATCGTTTCGGCGGCTTCGGACCGTGACGACGACGTCAACCGCATCGAAAGCTCGAAGCGCGTCTTTCACGAAGTGATGAACACTCCCGATCACGGCATTCCCCGCGACCTTCTGGCTTCGGCACGATGCATCGCGATTATTCCCGGCACCCTTAAGTTCGCGTTCGTCCTGGGCGGAAATTACGGCCGGGGCATCGCCAGTTGCCGCACCGAAAACGGTTGGAGCGCGCCGATGTTCGTCGCGCTGAACGGCGGCAGCGTCGGCTACCAAGCCGGCGGCTCTTCCACCGATATCATTCTGCTGTTCATGAACGATCATGCCTTGCAGAGTTTGCTCGGCGATAAATTCAAACTCGGCGCCGACGCTTCCGTTGCGGCCGGCCCCGTGGGCCGCACCGCCTCCGCGGACACTGACGCACGGATGAACGCCGAAATCCTGTCTTACTCGCGCGCCAAGGGAATTTTCGCCGGCGTGAGTCTTGACGGCGCCGTCGTCGAAGCAGATCACTCCGGAGACGTTGCGATGTACGGGCACGATGTTCATCGCGACGAAATTCTGCACGGCCACGTTGTCGTACCGGCCTCGGCCAACGGACTGTTGGAAGAATTGAATTTGTATCCCGCGAAGGTCCAAACCAGCGAAGCGAACTAAGCGATAAATCGAACTCGGCAACGATCGAGAGGCGCCACGGATGGTTTTTCCGGGGCGCCTCTTTTGTGTTTCGATCAAGATCTCAAATCGGCTTCCTGCGCGCAGCGCTCCGTGACAAACTGCGCGAACGGCACTAGAATCACGCACAATTGGAGTGTCGATGACAGCCTTTCACGGCGTGGATTTCCTGGAAATTGATACGGAACTGAGCGACGAGGAAAAACTTGTTCGCCAGACGGCGCGTCAGTTTGTGGATGAGAACGTAATTCCCATCATCGAAAAGCACAATCGCGCGGCGACGTTCCCGATGGATTTGGTGCCGCAATTGGCCGAGCTTGGGTTCTTTGGCGCGAACCTCAGCGGGTACGGCTGCGCGGAAATGTCCAATGTGGCTTATGGACTGGCGATGCAGGAGCTGGAGCGCGGCGATTCGGGGCTGCGCAGCTTCGTTTCTGTGCAGAGCGCGCTGGTGATGTTTCCGATTCACGCGTACGGCAGCGACGCGCAGAAAGAAAAATGGCTGCCGCGGTTGCAGTCCGGGGAAGCCATCGGCTGCTTCGGGCTCACCGAGCCGCAATTCGGCTCGAATCCCGGCGGGATGTTGTCTCGCGCGGTGCGGCGCGGTGATCGCTACATCCTGAACGGCGAGAAGATGTGGATCACGAATGGCTCGATCGCTGACGTTGCGATCGTATGGGCCAAAATTGAAGACGGCACGGTGCGCGGGTTTCTCGTCGAACGCGGCACGCCGGGCTATCGCGCGTGGGACGTGCACGGGAAATGGTCGTTGCGCGCGTCGGTCACGTCGGGCCTGGCGCTCACCGACTGCGAAATCCCCGCGGACAATCTGCTGCCGGGCGCGACGGGCCTGGAAGCGGCGCTATCGTGTTTGACGCAAGCGCGCTACGGAATCGGTTGGGGCGCGCTAGGCGCGGCGATGGCGTGCTATCACACCGCGCTCGATTACGCCAAAACGCGCACGCAATTCGGCAATCGGCCGATCGCGGGGCATCAACTGGTGCAGGAAAAACTGGTGTGGATGATCACGGAGCTGAGCAAAGGTCAATTGCTGGCGCTGCAGTGCGGCCGGCTGAAGGACAAGGGCCGCGTCGACTTCGCGCAAGTCTCGATGCTAAAAATGAACAACGTTTGGATGGCTCTGGAATCCGCGCGTCGCGCACGCGACATCCTGGGCGCCAACGGCATCGTGGACGATTACTGCATCATGCGCCACATGAACAATCTCGAATCCGTTTCCACGTATGAGGGCACGCACGACATTCACAGCCTGATCATCGGCGCGCGCATCACCGGCATCCCCGCATTCGAGTAAATTCTTTTCGCGTCTCTAAAATCCTTTCCGTTCACGCACGCAAAAAAAGAGACGGCTCGCTATCCCCGAAGGGAAAGCGGAGCCGTCTCCAAGCTCGTAGTCTGCGAGACTCGCGCGCGCTTAGCGGTTATTGGCCGCCGCGGGTGACACTGGGCGCCGCAGCCCCGTGCCGACTTGCGCCGGGCGAGGTTGTGGCATGGTCCGCAACTGAGCCGTGCCGCTCGAAACGTGATCGCCGATCGCTTGCAGCCTCTTCAGGATGGATTGCCACTGCTCCCAATCAAGCTGCCGCAGGAATGGCCGCAGTCCTTGAATGAACGGATCCTCGAGCAACGCCTCGCCGTTCGATTCGGGGATGAAGAAGCGGCTCAAGCCTACGCCCAGCGCCTCGGAGATCTTTTCGAGCGTGCCGAGGCTCGGCGTCATTTGACCGCTTTCAATCCGCGATAAGTAGGACCGCGATACCCGCGAGCGCGCCTGGAGCTGGCTTTGCGTCATCCCGCGCGATTCGCGCAACTGCCGGATGCGCTGGCCAATGTTCTCCACCGTCTCGCGGTTCGGCCACTTCTCGAAGAGCTGACGATCGTCGCCGGGCAGCTCTTGCGGCTCCGGCGGCGGGATCAGGTATTCAAGGCGTGGTGGTAGCAGGCGCAGACAACGGCGGCAATTTCCCGCGCGGGTGCGGTACTGCACCAAACCGCAGACTTTGCAGCGTATGACTTCTCGATCCAAATCCGATTCTAGTGTTGCCTTAATACCAGTTTGTTCCGACACCGGTCCTCGCAGACTATTCCGGCATGCGGATAGAAGGAACTCTTCGATCGAAGGGGAAAGGCAGAAGCTGGCGCGACGTGATAGTGCCGTGAGCGCGAGATGTTGTCAAGTGGTTTTCTGGGCTTTTGATCCGTAATGAAACATTCCCCGGCCGGCCCAGGCTCCGAGGGCCTTCCGTCCGCCCCAACCTCCTCGCGGAGCCCCAGACCCGGAGGCATCGCGACAGGCGTTGCACGGCGCCACACACTGGTACTTTCGATCTATTGCCGGCTCACGGTGGCATATATAAGAATCCTATACGTAGGGAGGCAGACCATGATCGGCACAGGAATCAAACGCGGCACGGCGGAACTTGCCGTCCTCAGCGTTCTAGGCGACGGCCCGCTGCATGGCTATGAAATGGCACGGCGCATCGAGCAGCAAACGCGCGGCGCGCTGCGCTTCACGCTCGCGTCGCTTTATCCGCTGCTTTATCGCATGGAAAAACGCGGCTGCGTGCGCGGTGCTTGGGAAACCAGCTCCGCGGGCCGGCGGCGGCGTTGCTATCGCATCACGCCGCAAGGAAAGAAAGAACTTTCGCCGATCCGCAAGGAATGGGCCGACCTGTTTCGCGCGTTGCAACTTCTGGCGGAGGCGCCCCATGCATGATTGGCAAGAACTTGTGCGCCGCCAACTCGACGGTCTGGCTCTTGAACCTCACGAGCGCGCCGACGTGATCGAAGAACTCGCCGCGCATCTCGACGAACTTTACGAAGACCTGCGCAATCAGGGGCTAACGGAAGAGGACGCGGAGCGGCGCGCGCTTTCGGAAGTTACGAATTGGCCTGCATTCCGCCGCAGAATTCAAATGGCTCGAAGGAAGGAAAATAGAATGACTAATCGCGTGACGCAATTATGGTTGCCGTGTCTTCTGACATTCGCACTGACGATGGCTATTCTTGCTTTGATTCAGGTGGTCGGTCCCGCGCCGCGGATATTTATGGTTCGCGGCCGGCCTAACATGGTTCCGACTGGCACGATTTACATTCCATGGCTGCTATCGCTGCCTTTGGTTGGAGCGATAGGGGCTTTCCTTTCCCACCGCGCCGGCGGGACACGCCTTGCGATATTTTTCTCCACGGTTTTCCCGGTCGTGCCTTATTTGATCTTCTTTGGGGTAGCGGGGCCGTTGGTTTTAATTTTCGCTGACCACGATGGCCGCAACTTCGTGCTCGCTCTCTTGGCCGAGGGGCTAATCCCTTGGGTTGTGCTTCCGGGATCAGCGCTTCTCGCGGGCGGTTTGACAGTTCATTTTTTCTCGAAGGGAGGACGAGTGATCGCGGCGCTCTAGTTCAATAACTTCCAAATCTCGGCGAGGCGGCGGCAATCTTCGCATCCCGCGGTGGCCGGCGGCGGATCGGCTCGATCGAACAGCGCGCGTGCACGCACCAACAACTCCCTGATTCCGTGCGAACCGCGCATCGGAACTTCTTTTCGGCGCGCGCGGAATTCAAGCCACGCGCCGCCGCGGCCCAGGTCATGGAGCGCTGCGCCGTGAGATCGCACCAGTACGGGACCGTGTGAAGACGGCGGCGCGACGGGCTGAGTGAACATTTCCGCTGCGGGGAACGCGCCGGACGGAGGCGCCAAAGTCGTCTCCGTTTGCGGCTCAAAATAAATCAACGAGAGATGCGCTACGGGCCCGTAGCCGGTGGCATCGGCGATGTAGGCGTATCCATTCAACTGGATTTCGTACACGGGCATCAAGTCGTCCTGCGCTTCGGTCAGGCGCGCGGTTTTGTAATCGACGATGTGCGTTCCGCCGTCGGCCATGCGCAAGATGTCGTCAGGCGTGCCCTGCAGCCGGATGCGCGTTTCGAGATCCTCGCGGAAGAAGCGGCTCCAATGCAGGTCCCTGCTCGGCACCATCTCCGCCACCTTGCCGACATCGGGAAACCAATCCGGCAAGCGCTGATACAAATCGAAATGGTTGCGGACTTCTCGTTTAGTGAACGCATCGATCGAACTGAAGATTCCGGGCAGACCCATCGCGTACGGGAATTTACCTTCGCAGCGAAGCGTGAGCCAGGCGCACCGCGGGCACGCTGAATCCAGCGCGACTGCCGCTAGTGTCCTCGGCGAAATGCACAACATCGCCATGTTTGTTGCCCGCCCTTGACGGGCTCATCGTGCGGGAAGCCGAAGAACTCAGCGTTTCGTGTGGTTGCATCTTACAGCGTCGTGCCTTCGCGTGTCACGCCGCCGGACGACCGAAATCCGCGCTCGCACCGCCGTCTTTCAACGCTTCGGCGGGATTCTTCAGGTGCGTTTCCCGTAAACGCCCGGCGCGGGATATACTGCGGGCCGGAGCTTCTGCACGGGCACAGCGCGCCATGCAGTGTGCGAGGGTGCGCCGCCGCGATGCCGGTAAGGAGTACGCCAATGGGCCTGGACAAATCGGAAATGATCGAGCAGCTGAAATTCGAGATCGAGATGATCGAGAAAGGCGGATACTATCCATCGGTCCGCGACGAATCCAAGCGCGCTCCGGAAATCTTCCGCGACTCGATCACCTGCCTGAATGTGGGGCTCGCGGAAAAACAGCACACTTGCACGAGCTGCTTTTTGAGCGAATTTGCGCCGCCGGAAGTGCGCCTTTCGGGTGGAGACATCTGCCACATGATTCCGCTGAACGATCGCGGCGACACCGTCGAATCGCTGAAGGCCGAAGGCGATCCGTACAAGCTCCAAGCCATCGTGCTCAGTTGGCTGAAAAAGACGGTCGCGAAACTGGAGAAAGAAGTCGAGGCAGAGAAGTAAGCCCATCGACCCGCGTTTTCGACGAATTTGGTTAGCACAAATCTGCTTTTCTCTTCGGACAAAGAAGGAGAACAAAAATGGATATCGGATCGGGTGTGTTGCTGTTCCTGGGCTTCCTCGTATTTATCGTGGTGCTCAGCGTAATTCTCGGTTCGTTCTTCACCGTGCAGACATCGCAAGTGGCCATCGTCCAGCGCCTGGGGAAATTCGCGCGCGTCGCGGGGCCGGGGTTGAATTGGAAAACGCCGTTCATCGAATCCGTGGTTTACCGGATGAGCATGAAGGTGCAGCAGTTCGACGTGCAGGTGGAAACGAAAACGCAGGACAACGTCTTCGTGCAGATTCCGGTTTCGATCCAGTACAAAGTGATTCCGGAAGCCGTCGAGTCCGCGTTCTACAAATTGACGAACCCGGTGAAGCAGATCGAATCGATGGTGTACAACGTGGTGCTGGGCCACGTGCCGAAAATGAAGCTGGACGATACGTTTCTGAATCAAGCCGACATCGCCAACGATCTGCGCGACAATCTCGACGGCTCGATGAAGGAATATGGATATTCGATCGTGAAAGTTCTGATTTCCGACATCGTGCCGGACCAAAAAGTGAAAGCGGCGATGAACGACATCAACGCCGCCGCGCGCGAGCGCGAGGCAACCGTGTCTCGCGCGGAAACAAATAAGCTGCTTTTGGTGAAACAGGCCGAAGCCGAAGCGGAATCGAAGCGCCTGCAAGGCGAAGGCATCGCCAATCAGCGCAAAGCCATCATCTCCGGCCTGAAAGATTCCGTCGAAGATTTTGCCAAGGCCGTGCAGGGCTCGACGCCGCAGGACGTGATGCAACTCGTGCTGATGACGCAATATTTCGACACGCTGAAAGAAATTGCCGCCAACGATCACACCAACGCGATCCTGATTCCGCACACGCCGAACACGCTCTCGGATTTATTCGGCCAAATTCGGAACGCGCTGGTCACCGGCGTGGAATTGTCGAAGACGCCGGTGGGGACTTCGCGCCCAACTTCGACGTAGCAATGACGCGCGGAAGTCTCGCGTGCCGCGAAGTTTTCTCTGCGGGCGGCTTCGCGCTCCTGAAGCCCGCCACTTTCGCGCGCCCGGCATCGTAATATCGCGGTGCGCGCCCACATGACGCTGCAAACCATGAGAACTGCTTTCGCATTTACCGCATTCATCGCGATCGTTCTCGCGATGACGTTCGCGGCGGCTTCGCCCGTGCGGCAGAGCGATGCCGCGTCCGCCGCGCCAGCCGTGCCGGTCGTCGCGCCCAACGCGCCGCGCTCGCCGACGTTCTATCGCGATGTGCTGCCGATCTTGCAGCAGCGCTGCCAAGGGTGCCATCGCGTCGGTGAGATCGGACCGATGCCGCTGGTGACGTTCGAGCAAGTGCGGCCGTATGCGCGGGCGATCGCCGCAGCCGTGACGTCGCGCAAAATGCCGCCGTGGTTCGCCGATCCGAGCGTCGGCCACTTCTCGAACGATCCATCGCTCACGCCGCAGGAAATCGCGACGCTCGCTGCGTGGGCGAAATCCGGCGCGCCAGCCGGCGATCCACGCACCGCGCCCGCCGCGCTGCGATGGGCGCATGGCTGGATGATTCCGCAGCCGGACGTCGTCTTCAGCATGCCCAAGCCGGTGGCGATTCCCGCAGAAGGCGACGTGGCTTACACCTACGAGATCGTGCACACGGGTTTCACCGAGGGCAAATGGGTGCGCATGTCCGAAATTCGCCCCACGAGCCGCGAAAATGTGCATCACGCCGTGGTGTACATTCGCCCGCCCGGCTCCACGTGGCTGCAGCACGCGCCGCTCGGCGTGCCGTTCACGACAGCGGATATGACCGATGAGCAGGATCGCGAGGACACGCTGTCGACGACCAGCGACGTTTTGCTGGTCTACGCGCCCGGCAGTTCGCCGGACAACTGGCCGGAAGGCATGGCGAAATTTATCCCCGCGGGTTCGGACCTGGTGTTTCAGATGCACTACACGACGCACGGCCATCGGGCCATCGATCGCACGAGCATCGGGTTGATTTTCGCGAAGCAGGCGCCCAAGCAGCGCGTGCTCAACCTGCAATTGATGAATAGCAGCTTCGTGATCCCGCCCGGCGTGCCGGATTTTCGCGTGGAAGTGCACGGCTCGCTGCCGCAAGATGCCGTGCTGCTCAGTTTTTTCCCGCACATGCATCTGCGCGGCAAGCGATTTGAGTACAACATCCTGCATCCCGACGGCTCGATCGAGCCGCTGCTGCACGTGAACTACGATTTTTACTGGCAGATGAGCTATCGCCTGGCCCAGCCGCTGCCGCTGAAGGCCGGCACGATCCTGCAAGCTGTCGCGTATTACGACAACTCCAAAAACAATCCGCACAATCCCGATCCCGATTCGGCCGTCAGTTGGGGCGAGCAGACGTACGACGAAATGATGGTTGGATTCTTCGACGTCGCCGTCCCCGCGAATGTGGACACGCAACACTTCTTCATCCGCGAAATTTGCGGGCCGACAGGGAAAGCGCAGTAACGGTAGGTCTTGGCCTAGTGGGCTTCTAGCTCCCTGATTTCCAACCTAATCCACAGTTCGAAAACATTGCGCAGACACGTTATGGTAGTTTTCTATTACGATTCCTGCGTGGGGGCGGAGTCGTTTTGGAGCGCGAAATGTCGGACGAAAAAGAGATCAATAATGTTCGACAAAGCGAGATTCGAGCCGCGAGCGGCAAGCCGCCCTTCGATCGCACCAGTCAGGAGCAGAGGACCAGAATTAAGAACGCGATGCTGAGGGCGCTGCGGGAAGGGAATGAAGCCGATTTTATTGCGGCTATCCTCGACCTCGGGCATAACGAGGGCTCGGACGAGTACGTCCGGATAATGAAGCTTTGGCGCGAGCGCCCCGCCCGGAGGCGCTAGCGATCCGCTTCTCAAAAGCCGCAATGCGCTTCTCGCGCTCTTCGCTGGGGAGCGTGTCCAGGTGCTTCACCACAATCTCGGTGAGCGCGTCGGCCAGCTCTTCGGCGGTTTTCTTCTTCTTTGGCATGGCTAATCTCCGCAGCACATTCAGGATAACAACAAGCCTGTCAGGGCGCAAGAAATCCAAATCTTGCTGGTGGTGGCCTGGAAGGCAGGAGAGCAGGCTGATCATTGTGTCGCGAATGCGAGAGGCGTACGATTTGCCGGCGATGAGACCTCAATTGAGATTTTGCTTCCCAATGAAATTCGCTGTGATTGCATTGCTTGCTGCGACCGCTGTAGTTGTTGCGGCGCAGGGGCCGTCAGGAACGGCGGCGCTGGTGGTGCGCACGGATGGCGGGCTGGTGCGCGGCGCGGCGGGGACGGTGGCGGGGGTGCGCGCGTTCAAGGGGATTCCGTTTGCGGCGCCGCCGGTGGGGGATTTGCGGTGGCGCGCGCCGCAACCGGCGGCGGCGTGGAAGGGGACGCTGGACGCCACACAATTCTCCGCGATTTGTCCGCAGCATTTGCATACGCCGGGATCGATCTCTTATTTCTATCCGGGGCCGCAGACGATTAGCGAAGACTGCCTGTATCTGAATGTTTGGACGCCGGCACGCTCGGCGGGCGACAAGCTGCCGGTGATGGTGTGGATTTTCGGCGGCGGATTCGACCACGGCTCCGCGATGGAAAAATATTATTGGGGCGACGATCTGGCGCACAAGGGCGCGGTGGTGGTGACGTTCAATTATCGCGTGGGCGCGCTGGGATTTCTGGCGCTGCCGGAGCTGACGAAGGAATCGGGGCACGGGGCGTCGGGGAACTACGGATTGATGGATCAGATCGCGGCGTTGCAATGGGTGCAGCGCAACATCGCGGCGTTCGGCGGCGATCCGGGCAACGTGACGATTTTCGGGCAATCGGCGGGCGCGGCGTCCGATTCGGCTTTGTTGGTTTCGCCGTTAGCGAAGGGATTGTTCGTGCGCGGGATCGCGGAAAGCGGCGGTTTTGGCGCGCCGCTGCGGAAATTGGCCGATGCAGAAACCGCGGGCGTGGCGTACTCCAAGGCCGTGGGCGCGACGAATCTTGCGGACTTGCGCAAGCTCACGCCCGATCAATTGATGGCGGGGCCGCCGGTCGGCGGGCCGATTGTCGATGGCTACTTGATTCCCGACGATCCCGCGGCTGTTTATCGCGCGCACAAACAGAATGACGTCGGGATCATTATTGGCTCGACTGCGAACGAAGCCGGGCTATCGAAGATCACGGTGACCGCTGCGGCGGCGCAGGCCAACGCGCAGAAAAACTATGGCGCCGATGCCGCGGCGTATCTCGCGCTCTATCCGGCGGACACGGATGCGCAGGCGATCGCCTCAGCGTATCAAGTTGCCGCGGAACGCACCGCGGCGAATGAACGCGCGTTCGCGCGAGCGCACAACGCGAGTGGCAACACGCCGGTCTATCTGTACCGCTGGGACCACGCGCCGCCGGTTCCGGCCGACGCGAATTTCGTGGAGGGGCCAAATTCGCAGTTCGGCGCGTATCATGCGTCCGAGTTGCTGTACGTGTTCGACGATTTGCATCTGCGCGATTGGCCGTGGACGGATGTCGATCGGCGGCTGGCGGATCAGATATCGCAATATTGGTTCAATTTCGCCGCGACTGGGAATCCCAATGGCGCGGGCTTGCCGGTGTGGCCGGCATTCGATGCGCAGCATCAGGTGCTGATGAATTTTGCGGATGCGCCGGAGGCGATTCCAGTGCCGCGCGCCGCGGCGCTCGATTTTCTGGACGCGCATCCGGCGCCGCCGCGCCGGTGAGTTCTTCAGCTCCGTCCCACGCGCGTAGCTCCAGGGGCTAAAGCCCCCCTACGAAGGGCGCGATACGCCGGGGCTGAAGCCCCGGCCTCCTAAGGACACCGCATCTTCGCCACCAGCGTGTCGGGGTGGCATTGCCGATGCCGGATTGGCAGCGGAGCGCGCTCATACGCTTGAAAACCGCGGTGCTTCCAGCCTTCCTTGATTTTCGGGGGGTTGGCGCTTATACTGCCTTTTGCTGCGGTGAACTGGGTCGCACGTTCGAGTGGGCGAGAGCCCACTTTTTTGTTCCCCGGGGACTGCGGCGGGGCAAGACGTTATGGGTGTGGACCTCGAGCGCATTCGCGAGGCGGCCGAGCGCGTAGCACGCTCGTTGGGTCTCGAAATCGTGGACGTGGAGTGGAAGGTAGGGAAGCAACGCTTCCTGCGCGTCTATATCGATAAGCCCGCCCGGGCGAGCTACGTCGCCGCCGCGGACGAGTCGGCAATCTCTGAGGGTGTGGGCGCGCCGCCCAAGCCTGAAGGCGTCGGCCACCGCGATTGCGAAGCGGTCAGCAATCAACTGAGCGTCATTTTGGATGTTGAGAATCTAGTGCCGGGGCCGAGCTACGTCCTGGAAGTAAGCTCGCCGGGCCTGGACCGCAAGCTGGCGAAGCCGGCGGAATTTGAGCGCTTCGCTGGACGGCGCGCGCGCATCTCGACGACTGCGCCGGTCGAAGGGCAAACGTTTTTCGACGGGCGGCTGGCGGGATTCGCGGATGGGCAAGTGGCGATGGACGTCGGCGGGCGGCGAATTGCGCTGCCGATCGAAACGATTCGCAAGGCGCAATTGGTGGTGGAGTTTTAAGAGCGCCGTAGATTTTTAGGAGCGAGTGGAAATGGCAAGTTTGCTCTACCAGACGATCGAGCAGATCAGCCGGGAAAAGCACATCGAGCCCGAGATCATCGTGGCTGCGATTGAAGACGCTATGGTTGTGGCTGCGCGGAAATATTACAAGACCGAGGAAGAGCTGCGCTCGAAATTCAATCCGGACACGGGGCAAGTGGACGTGTTTGCGGCGCGCATGGTTGTGGACGAAGTGACGGACCCGAAAAAGGAAGTGACGCTGGCGGAAGCGCGCAAGACGCATCCAGACGCGGCAGTGGGAAGCGAGATTTTGTTCCCGAAGCCGACCGATGTGCTGGGACGCATCGCGGCGCAAACTGCGAAGCAAGTGATCATGCAGAAGGTGCGCGAGGACGAGCGCGACACGATCTTCAACGAATACAACGGGCGCACCGGCGAGCTGGTGAACTGCATCGTGAAGCGCGTCGAGGGCCCGGACGTGATCGTGGATTTGGGGCGCGCCGAAGCGCGGTTGCCGCGGCGCGAGCAATCGCGATTGGAAACGTACAACATCGGCGAGCGGCTGCGCGTGGTGATTCGCGGCGTGGATCGCGCGGCAAAGGGGCCGCAGGTGGTTGTCTCCCGCGCGGACCCTGTGTTGGTGCAGCGGCTATTCGAGATGGAAGTGCCGGAAATTTACGACGGCACAGTGCAGATTCGCGCCGCGGCGCGCGAAGCCGGCGAGCGCACGAAAATCGCCGTCGCCAGCCGCGATAAGGACGTGGACCCGGTCGGCGCGTGCGTGGGGATGAAGGGCATGCGCGTGCAGTCGATCATTCGCGAGCTGCACGGCGAAAAAATCGATATCATTCCGTACTCCGAAGATACAGTGACGTTCGCGCAGAAGGCGCTTTCGCCGGCGAAGGTGACGCGCGTGCAGATCATCGATCCGGAGACCAAGCACCTGGAAATTATTGTTGAGGATACGCAGCTTTCGCTGGCGATTGGCAGGAAAGGCCAGAACGTTCGCTTGGCCAGCAAGCTGATCGGCTGGAATGTCGATATCAAGAGCGAAGAAGAAAAGCGCCAGGAGATAGAAGCGCAGATGGCCGCGCTCACGGCTCCGGGCACGCCGCTTTCGGAGCTGAAGGGCATCGGGCCGAAAACTATTGAGCGCATTGAGGCGCACGGCGTGAGCTTCATCGAGAAACTCGCCGACATGACGCCCGAGCAACTGATGGAAATTCAGGGTATCGGCGAAAAGATGGTCGAAAAGATTCAGCTCGCCGTGGCCGCTTATTTCCAGGATTTGGAAACGCAACAAGCAGCGGCTGCGGAAGCGCAGGCTCTGGCGGATGCTGAAGCCGCTGCGGCGGAAGCGGCTGCGGCGGAAACGGCAGACGCGCCGCCGGATCCGCTGGCTGTGGCCGGCGAGATTGGCCCGGATGAAAGCGAAACGGCTGCGGCCGAGGGCACAGATGCCGCCGCGGCGGCGCCAGCCGAGCCGCAAGAGCTTGCCGAACCCGAAACCGAAACGGAACCCGCTCCGCCCGACGCGACAGACCAGCCCGAAGCGCCGACCGAGGAAATTCCGGACGAAAAAGCTTCAACCGATGCGCCTGAATCAGGCGAAGGGGAGAAGTAACGTCAACGGATGACTGAACAGCCGCAAATTCGCATCAACGAACTGGCCCGCGAACTCGAAGTGAAGGCCAAAGCGATTCTGGACTATTTGCCCGAGGCTGGCGTCACCGAGAAGAAAACCCATTCGAGTTCGATCGATGAATCCGCCGCGGTAAAAGTCAGAGAACACTTTCATCAGTTGGCTGACGCCGAAGCTGCGGCGGAGGCCAAAGCCATTGCCGATAAGGCCGCGAAAGATGCGGCCGCCAAAGCTGCGCGGATGCGGCCTGCGGCTCCCGCGGCCCCGGCAGTGGTGCACGCCGTACCGGATGTTGCCGCGCCGAAGATTGTGGCCCCCGTTGGAGCGGTTCCTGCTGCCGCGCCCGCTGCAAAAGTTGCTGCGCCGCCGGCGGCGGCTCCAGCGGCTGCTCCGGCTGCAGTGCCGGCGAAGCCCGCAGCACCGGGAACGATTGCGGCGAAGACTGCTGCTGCTCCGGGCCACGCGCCTGCTGCAGCGGCACGCACAAGACCCGCGCCGGCGACGGGGATCGGCAGACCGAATCCATTGCCGCCAGTGGTGCCACGGCCAGCGGCGCCGGTTAGCGCGGCACCGGCAGGAGCGCGAATTCATCCGACGGCAGCGCGGCCAGCTGCGAGCGGAGTTCCTATCGTAGCTCGGCCCGGAGCGCCCGCGGCGGGAGTGCGCGCGGGCGGATTCGTTCCCGCGCGATCTCCGATGCGGCCTGGCGCGCCGGGGCGTCCGATGCCCATGCGTCCGGGACAGCGGCCGAGCAGCGGAGGAGCAGGGCGGCCGGCGCCGTTGCTTCCGCCGGATCGAGTTCCGCCGAAAGCCGAACCGGGCAAACCGATTTATGAACGCAAGCCTGCCGCGCGTGCGCGGCCGACGCTCGAGCGGCGATTTGAAGAGGGCGAACGCAAGTTGCATCCGGTGCGGACGCGCGCCGGCGCGGGCGAGAGGCGCACCGCGCAAGTGGAGCGCGCTCCTGCGGCGCCGCCGCGCGAGCCGCGCGCGGTGACGATCACCGAAGGCATCACGGTGCGCGAGCTGGCTGAAAAGCTGGATGTGCGCGCGAAAGACGTTCTGAAAACTTTGCTAGATCGCGGAATCTTCGCGAGCATCAATCAGGCGCTGGACGTGCCGATGGCCACGAGTCTGGCCGAAGCCTTCAACGGAATCGTGAACGTGATTTCGTTCGAGGAAGAAGTGGTGCAGGACACGGCCAAGGAAAATGCCAAGGAGAATAAGCCCGCGGATCTGGAACCGCGCGCGCCGGTGGTGACGGTGATGGGCCACGTCGATCACGGCAAAACGAGTTTGCTCGACGCGATTCGCAAGACCGAAGTGGCTGCGGGCGAGGCCGGCGGGATCACGCAACATATTGGCGCGTCGCAAATCACGGTGAACGGACGGCGCATCGTGTTCATAGACACGCCGGGCCATGAAGCGTTCACGCGGATGCGGGCGCGCGGCGCGAAGGTCACCGATATCGTGGTGCTGGTGGTGGCCGCGGACGACGGTGTGATGCCGCAGACGCAGGAGGCCATCGATCACGCGAAAGCCGCGGGCGTTCCGATCATTGTGGCCATCAACAAAATCGACAAGCCTGAGGCGCAGGCAGAGCGCGTTAAGCGGCAACTTTCCGATCGCGGGTTGATGCCGGAGGAGTGGGGCGGCGACACGGTGATGGTGGAAGTTTCAGCCAAGAAGGGAACCGGTCTCGAGAAGTTAATGGAGATGATTCTGCTGGTCTCCGAAATGCGCGAGCTGCGCGCCAGCCCAACGGTTCCGGCGACGGGCACGGTATTGGAATCGCGCGTGGACAAAGGGCGCGGACCCGTGGCGACGGTGCTGGTGCAAGGCGGCACGTTGCATACCGGCGACGTGTTTATTTGCGGCGCGGTGTACGGCAAAGTACGCGCGATGTTTGACGACAAGGGCCGCGTGGTGAAAGAGGCCGGGCCATCGACGCCGGTGGAAGTGCTGGGCTTGCAGGGCGTGCCGGAAGCGGGCGATCCGCTGCAAGTGACGGACGAGGCCAAGGCGCGGCACATCGTCGATTACCGGCAAACGAAATTGCGCGACGCCGCTCTCGCGAAAACCTCCGGCGCGCGAATCACGCTCGATCAATTGCACGAGCAGTTGCGCGTGGGCGAAGTGAAGGAATTGCCGGTGGTGATCAAGGCCGACGTGCAGGGTTCCGTGGAAGTGCTGGAAGAAATGCTGCCGAAGCTTTCCACCGACGACGTGAAGCTGAAAATTATTCACGCCAGCGTCGGCGCGGTTTCGGAAACCGACGTGCTGCTGGCTTCGGCGTCAAACGCCATCATCATCGCGTTCAACGTGCGCCCCGAGCGCAAGGCCGCCGATCTGGCGCAACAGGAAAACGTGGAGATTCGCACGCACTCCGTGATTTACGAAGTGTCCGACGAAATCAAAAAGGCGCTGGCCGGGTTGCTGGAGCCGGTGTTCCAGGAAACGCATCTGGGCCGAGCCGAGGTGCGCGACACTTTCCGCATCAAGGGCGTGGGCATGATCGCGGGTTGCTACGTGCTGGATGGCGTGTTGAAGCGCGATGCGCAGGTGCGCGTGGTGCGCGATGGAGTGGTGGTATATACCGGCAAGCTGAGTTCGCTGCGCCGCTTCAAGGACGATGCCAGCGAAGTGCGCGCCGGATTTGAGTGCGGCGTGGGCGTGGCCAATTTCAACGACGTCAAGCCCGGCGACGTGCTCGAGTGTTTCAATATGCAGAAGGTCGCTCTGGCGGAGGCGACCGCTTAGACGTTTCTTCCGCCGGCCGGTTCCCGCCGGGGAGCGGACATGCCGATCGGACTGCTCACCCTGGAAATTTATATTCCGGAAGCGCATTCGCTGAAGGATAAACGGCAAGTCCTGCGCAGCCTAAAGGATCGCCTGCGCGCGCGGTTCAATGTGGCCGTGGCGGAATTGGATGGGCAGGATGCGTGGCAGCGCTCGACCGTTGGCGTGGTGACGCTGTCAAACAACTCAGGCCACCTGGAGCAATCACTCCGCACAATTTTTGAAGAATCCGAGCGCGTGTTGGGACGCGATCTTGTGGGGCACGAATTGGAGTTACTGTGAAGATCAGAGAAATGCTTTGACAGCGAAAGTCTCGGTGGGCGAAAGTTCGCAAGAGCGAAAGGCGCCCGTCAAGGGAGTCCGGTTACCGCGGACGGTACGCATGACAGTTGCAGGACATCGCCACGAACGCGTTGCCGAGGAGATCGCCCACGAGTTGGGCTCGATGCTCGCCGGCGAGCTGAAAGATCCGCGCCTGGACGCCGCGGTGACTGTGAGCGAAGTGCGGATGCTGAACGGGCTGAAGTTGGTGCGGGTCTTCGTCAGCGTGCGCGGCGACGAAGCGGAAGATAAGCGCGTGCTCGCCGGACTGAACGCCGCGTCGGGCTTCATCCGCCATGAGCTGGCTTCGCGGCTGCGGCTGCGCCGCGCGCCCGAACTGCTTTTCGTGATCGATCGCTCGGAAGAATACAGCCAGCACATCGAGGAGTTGTTGCGCGAAGTGAACAAACCGCCTTCGCTTGAGTGATCCCTTACGTTTCGCAGCCCTCCCAGCCCGCGGGGCCCAGATCAACATGCCGAAAAAGAAACAGCCCGCGTCGATCGACGGCGCACTGGTCGTTGACAAGCCGCAAGGCCCGACTTCGCACGATGTTGTGGAAGCGGTGCGGCGCGCGCTAGGGTTTCGTCAGGTCGGCCATCTTGGCACGCTCGATCCGCTGGCGACAGGCGTGCTCGTTTTGCTGCTGGGGCGCGCGACGCGTCTCGCGCAGTTTTACGCGGGCCGCCGCAAGCGTTACGCCACGACGTTTCGTTTCGGTTTTGCCACCGATACGTACGATGCGGATGGATCACCGCTAGGTCCCGACCTTGCGCCGCAGCTTGATCGCTCGCAAATCGAATCGCTGGCCGCGGCTCGTGTAGGGCGATACCCACAGATGCCGCCGGCATTTTCGGCCAAGAAAATCCACGGACAGACGGCGCACGAATTGGCGCGCAAGAACAAGCCGGTGAAACTTGAGCCGGTGGAAGTGGAAGTGTACGAATTCCGCATGCTCGAAGTGCAAGGATCGTGCGCGCGATTCAGCGTGGAGTGCACAGCGGGAACTTACATTCGTTCACTTGCCGATGAAATGGGCAAGGCGCTGGGCTGCGGCGCGCATCTTTCGTCAATCGTGCGCACAGCCGTGGGCGAATTCACGCTGGATCAAGCGGTGAAGCTCGAAACATTTGAGCAGGCCGCGCGGGAAGGCCGCGCCGCGGAATGGGTGCTGCCGCTCGAGAAACTCTTGCTGGACCTGCCATCGGTAAGCGTTCTACCGGCCGTCGAACTTCGCGTGCGGCACGGCAGCAATTTTAATATTCAGTTGGCGCAACTTCAGCCGGGTCGCGCGCCGGCGACGCAGGAGGGTCCCGCGCAACTCGATTCGGGTGAATGGAAGCCTGCGCGGCTGCGAGTTTTCAATCAGCAGCAACGGTTGATCGCCATCGCGCAGGCGGTGGTGCCGCGGACGTATCGGCCGGTGGTTGTACTCGATGCGGCGCCGTGACGTTGGCAGGCGCTGAGTGAATCTGGCGAGCGAGACTTACTGGCCGCTCGGATTGCCAGGATTGCCAGGGGCGGTCGTGGTGTTTGGCGTGCCGGGCAGCGGCGGGTTGCTGAGCGCGCCCGGCGAGGGAGGCACGGTAACGGCGCCTGGGTTTGTCGTGGTGGGAGGCGGGTTGGGCGTCTGAACGGCTCCGGGCGCGGGTGGGCCATTTGTGGCGGCGGGAGGCAGCGCGACGCCGCCCACGGCTCCGGGTTCTCCGGCGCCGGCATAAAATGAGTGTTGGCTGCGCGGCGCCATGTGAATTTCGCGCGGCGTGATCAGGATCAGCATATCGGTGTTGCTGTTCTGCGTGGTTTGCTCGCCGGCGAGCGCGCCGGCTCTGCCCGCTTGCGCCAGGCCGGGCCAGCCACCGATCGCGCCTAGCTCGCTGGCTTGCACCAGGCCGGTGATAATCGAAGTTTGATTTTCCTTCAGGCGAACCGTTTGCTCGATGGTGCGATTGCTGAGCACCGGGATGTTGTTGATGGATTCGCCCGCCAGGCTGCTGATCTCAAATTGCAGATCGAGCGTCACTTCGTTCACGTCGTTGAATCGCGGCGTGGCGTGCACGTTCAGGCCGAGGTTTATGTACTCGGCGCTGGGATACGGCACGAAGGGCGTAGTAGTTTGCCCGAGGATCGACGTGGAATTCAGGATCACGGTGACTTCGTTCGAGTCTTCGGCGGCTACGGCCACGTCGGGCAAACCGTCGTCGTTGAAATCTTCCGCAACGACGGACGCCGGCTGGTTCCCGGTGCCGACCGTGAGCGGAGTTTGAAACGTGCCGTCGCCGGCTCCGAGAAGAATCGAGACTTGATTCGCAGAGCCGTCGGCGACCACCAGATCGAGATGGCCGTCATTGTTGAAGTCGGCGGTGGCGATGCTTGTCGGGTCCACGCCGGCGGGGTAAACGGCCTGGGTTTGGAATGTGCCATTGCTATTGCCGAGCAGAATCGAAACCGTGCTGTCGGTCTGATTCGAGATTGCGAGATCTTTCACTCCATCCAAATTGAAATCGCCTACGGCGATACCGCTCGGCGCCGCGCCCGTAGCGTAATCGGTTTTCGCGCGGAACGTGCCGTCGCCATTTCCCAGCAGGATCGAAACTGTGTTCGATCCCTGATTGGTCACGGCCAGATCGAGAATGCCGTCGCCGGTGAAATCGCCGACGTAGATTGCTGAGGGCGATGTGCCCACCGTGTAGTCCGTATTCGCCCCGAACGTGCCGTCGCCATTGCCCAGAAAAATAGAGACGGTGCCTGCGGTTTGGTTCACGACCGCAAGATCTTCGTTGTTGCTGGCGTTGCTGAAGACGCCGGCGGCGATCGCCGCCGGGCCGCCGTTGTCCGTGAGGGTCGTGGCCGCGTTGAAAGTCCCGTCGCCGTTACCGAGCAGAATCGAAATTGTGTTGCCAGTCTTATCGGCGACAGCCAGGTCCAGCTTTCCGTCGCCATTGAAATCGGCGGCCGCGATGGCCGCGGGGCCGGTGCCCGCGGGGTAATCCACATGCGTGGCGAACGTGCCGTCGCCGTTGTTCAGCAAGATCGACACTGTGTTCGCAGTCGAATTGGCGACGGCCAAGTCGGGAAAAGCGCCGGCGTTCGCGCTGAAATTTGCTGCGATGACGTTCACCGGGGCCGTGCCGGTATCGTAATCGGCGGTGGGCAACAAACCCGTGAGAGATCCCACGCCGATCGCGGATGGAGAAACGGGGCTTGCCGAAAGAGAAGCCAGTGAAACCGGGAACCGTGCGCCGGAGAAGAACGAAACTTTTTGGCCGTCTTCCGCTCGCAGAATCAGTCGCTGGGCGCTGCGCACCTGATTGATTGTTTCGGCGAAGTTCGCGGTCGCGCTGGGCATTGTGGCCAGAAAAATGGATTTCCCTCCGCCAAATGCGAGTATCGACGGCAGCAACGCGCTGGCGCCGCCCGTTGCGTACAGCAAACCCAGACTGCTGAAGATACTTTCGATGGTTTGAAGCAACGTGCCGTTGGCGGCGGCTTGCTGGAGCGAATTAATTTGGGTTCCGCTGAGCGTCAGCACGGTGGCTGAAGTCGGCGGCGTGATGCCGAGCTGCTCGGAGAGCGAGCGGTCCACTTCGAGGAGATCGATTTCCAGCAGCATTTCGCCGCGCGGCTGTTCGATTTCACCGATCAGCGCTTCCGCCAGCGCGACGTGCTCGGGCGTGTCGCGCAGGGTGAGTCTGCGCGAGCCGGCATCCAGCTCCGCGCGATTGACGCCGGCGATCTCGCGGATCAGGCGCACCGTTTGATTCATGTCGTCAGGCGTAATCGAGTCGGGCAAAATGAAAGTGCGTTCGATCTCGGGCGCGAAATCGCGGCGCTTCGGCTGCGTGTCGTCGGCGACGAAGAATGTGTGCGTATCCATTGGCCGCCAGAATGTGCGCGTTGCGGCGCCCAACGCCTTCATCGCAGTTTGGAAATCCACGGGATCGAGGCGCAAGCGCACAACGCGATCGTGCAGATCGGTATCGAACTGCGCGACCAAGCCGAATTGCTGCGCGACTTGCTGGTAAGCGTCGCGCGTTTGGCCGCGAAAATCGAAGCTGCGCGTTCCCGGTTTCGGCTGGATGTGCGGCAAATCGGCGAGCTTCGTTTTTGAATTCGGCACCGCGATCGCGCCACTGGGCTCAAGCTGCTGCAAGCGTTCCTGCGCGATGGAATATCCCGGGTCAAGTTCGAGCGCCTGCAATAAATCGTCGCGGGCGGCGGCGGGCTGGCCGGCAATCAATTCGCGCTCGGCACGGTCGGTATATTGCTGCACCAGCGCAAAGCGATCGAGGTATCGCCGCAATTGGTATTCGTGATTGTCGGGCGCGTACTCGGCTGCTTCCGTCAGCGCCGCGTAGGCGGATTTCCAGTCCAGGGCCTGCTCGGCGCGAAGGCCGGCGTCGTAGGCTTCGCGCGCCTTGCGGGCGTCCGGCGCGGGCGGGCGTGGCGTTGCGGCAGCGCTTGCGGGCGGGAGTGCTTGGGCGGAAGTGGCGGAAGCCGCGGGAGGAGGCGTGGCCGGAGTCGGCGCTTGCGCGCGAGCCAAGGGCGCGGCGAGGGAAGCTGCCAGCACTAGCGCGGCAGCGCCAAGGGCCGGGCAATGTGCTCGAACGGCTCGAATTGTGGAGCAGGGCATGGGTCGATGTTTGGCCGATCTATTGTAACGGTAGTCGAAAGCGATGGTGGCATACAAGCGAGCGACCTTGACCGGAGCATTACATCCGTGTAAACTGATAAATCCAGTTGCTATCCAGTTGCAACTAGAGAAAACCCCAAAGTGCTCTCGTCACTCCTAATCGCCCTTCGAGAAGGCCTGGAAGCCGCCTTGATCGTGGGCATCGTGCTGGTTTACCTCGATCGCATCGGCCAGCGCCAACTGGCGCGCTACGTTTGGGCCGGAGTGATTCTGGCCGTGGCCTCAAGCGCCGTAATTGCCATGGCCTTGGACCATTTTCAGATCAGCGAAGATGGATTCGAAGGTTTGATGCTGCTGGCGGCCGCGGTGTTTGTCGTGACGATGATCGCGTGGATGAATCACGCCGCGCGCCAGCTTCGCGGCCACATCGAAAAGCGCGTCGGGGAGTTCGCGAAGCGCGGCGGGTGGGGCGCGGGGCTGGGCCTGGGCGCTTTCGTTTACCTGATGGTGGTGCGAGAGGGCGCCGAGTTGGTATTGATTTTGCGCGCCGTCGAGCTTTCAACCGAAGGCCTCGAAGTTTGGATCGGGACGGCGCTGGGCCTCGGTTTGGCTGTAGCTGTGGGAGTGTTTTTCTTCGAGGGCACCCTGAAAGTTTCTCTCGGGAAATTCTTTTCGTTTACCAGCATTATCCTGACGGTCGTCGCCGTGCAACTGGCCGTGACTGGTTTGCATGAGTTGAGCGAGGCCAGGTGGATTGCATCGAGCCGGGTCGAGATGGCCTGGATCGGTCCGATTGTGGCCAACGACGTGTTTTTCTACGCCGTGATTTTGGGAGTGGCCGTGCTGCTCGTGCTGCGCGAGTGGGGAAAACCGGCCGCTGCGCCTGCGCCGAACGCTGCGAGCGCCCCGGCCCCTCAACTTGTGACCGACGCCGTGCGGAGAAAACTTCTTTACGAGCGGCGCACGCAACGGCGCTGGATGTTCGCGGCTGCGTTTACGTTTGTCGCGGTGATTCTGCTGCTGGCGGCCGATTTCGTTTACGCGCGCGTGGCTGCGGCCCCGCCGCCGGCGGAATTGCTGACGGCGATCGATGGGCAAGTGCGCGTTCCCACGGCCCAGGTGAGCGATAACAACCTGCACATGTTTCGATTGCAGGCCGGCGGAGGCGAAATTCGTTTTCTGATCATTAAGCAACCGGCGGGCTACGGCGTGGCGCTGGACGCGTGCCAAATCTGCGGCCGCGCGGGGTATAGGCAGGAAGGCGCGAACGTGATCTGCCGCAATTGCGGCGCGGCGATTTACATCCCTACGATCGGGCAATCCGGCGGCTGCAATCCGGTGGGCGTGGCGTCGCAGGTCGATGGCGCGGACATCGTCGTGGATGTTCCCGCGCTGGTTGGCGCAGAGCGCGAGGTTCCGCAGTAGTTCCGCTACCATGTTCTTTCGCATTATCAGCGATTCATTTTCACGGAAACCGCGACGCAAAGCATTGATGGCCACGGCGCTGGCGCTGGGCATTGCCGTGACGACGGCCACGCTGACGGTGGCGCTCGACGTGGGCGATCGCCTGGAAAAAGAATTTCGCGCGCTGGGAGCGAATCTGCTGGTTACGCCGAAAGCCGATACGCTGCCGCTGGAAATCGGCGGCGTGGATTATCGCCCGGTGGATACAGGCGCGTATCTACCCGTAGATCAACTGGGCAAACTGAAGACGATTTTCTGGCGCCACAATATCATGGGCTTCGCGCCGTTTCTGGACGTTCCGGTGCAATGGAGCGAAGCCGGGGGCGCCGGGGGCGCCGCCTCTCGCGCAACTTTGATCGGCACGTGGTATCGGCACGCCGTGAGCGTTCCGGACGGCACGACGTTTTCAACCGGCGTCGCGGACACCGATCCGTGGTGGCAAGTCGAGGGGCGATGGTTCGCCGATGGCGCAAGCGAATGCTTGGTGGGGCAGGCGCTAGCGAAAAGCGCGGGGATTCGCGTGGGCGATTCGCTGGCGATCGGCGCGGGCGGTCATGCCGCAACGCTCGTGGTAACGGGCATCGTATCGACGGGCGGGCGCGAGGACAATGCGGTGCTCGCGCCGCTGGAAACCGCGGAGGCGCTGGCCGGGCACCCCGGGCAATATCGGCGCCTGCTGGTGAGCGCGCTTACGAAACCCGAAGATGCGTTTTCGCAGCGCAATCCAGACACCATGACCGCCGCGGAGTTCGACCGCTGGTTCTGCACACCGTACATCTCGTCGATATCGTCGCAAATGCAACAGGAGCTGCCGGGCGTCGAAGTGCGCGTGATTCGCCAAGTGGCGGAGGGCGAAGGGCAACTGCTGGGTCATATCAGCGCGCTGATGTGGCTGGTGACGTTGGCAGCGTTGCTGGCCGCGGGATTGGCTGTGGCGTCGGCTTCTGCGACGACGGTGCTCGAGCGCCGCTCGGAGATCGGATTGATGAAAGCGCTGGGCGCGAATCGGCGGACGGTCGGCGGGCTGTTCCTCGGCGAGCAACTGCTGCTGGCGATTGTCGGCGGCGGAGCGGGTTACGCACTGGGAATAATTCTTGCGCGCATCGTGGGGCAAGCGGTTTTCGGCGTCGCGCCGGTGGATCGATTGATTCTGCCGCCGGTGGTGTTGTTTCTGGCTGTGAGCGTGGTGGTGTTCGGCAGCTTGCTGCCGTTGCGGCGCGTGGCCAGCGTGCGCCCGGCGGAAACTTTGCGCGGGGAATAAGAGGGCAGCTTTGGCGCAACGATCGATGTTTTGGCGGATTTTTCGACAGTTGTTGCGCGCCAGCCGCGGCCGATTGGTGTTGGCGCTGATTGCCGTCACCAGCGGCGCGGCGGTGTGTTCGGCGTTGCTGGGCCTGGACCTGGACGCGCAACGAAAACTGACCCACGAATTTCGCGCGTTCGGAGCGAACGTCGTCGTGTCGCCGGCGGGATCATCGGACGAGTCAACGCTGGACGGCGCCGACGTGATGGCGAAAATAGATGCGGCGCGCACGCCGGCTGTTGTGGCTGCGGCGCCATTTCTTTACGTCGTCGGAAATGCTGCGGACAATCCTGTGATTGTGAGCGGCACGTGGCTCGATGAAATTGCGCGCATGGATTCTTGGTGGACGCTCGATGGCCAGTGGATCGGTTCGCGTGACGATGTTGCGCGCTGCTTGGTGGGGCGCGCGGCCGCGCGGCAATTGGGCGTGGCGCCAGGCAGCCAGATCGAACTCAGCTCCGGCGGGCGCAGTGTTTCGCTGACCGTCGCCGGCGTTGTGAATGCCGGCGGCACGGAAGACAATCAAGTGTTTGTGAATTTGCCGGTGGCGCAGCAGTTGGCCGGCTTGCCGGGGCGCGTCGGCCTGATAGAGCTAGACGTCACAGGTTCGCCGGAGCAACTCGATTCGGTGACTGCGCGACTGGCGACGGCTTTGCCGGGCCTGGAAATTCGGCCCGTGCGGCAACTCACCGAAGCAGAAGGTCAATTGCTCGAGCGAATTCGCGGATTGCTGTTCTGGACCGTGGCGCTGATTCTGGCGCTGACTGCGCTGTGTGTGCTGGCTTCGATGGCGGCTCTGGCGGTGGAGCGCCGCCGCGACGTCGGATTGATGAAAGCCATCGGCGGACCTGTCTCGCGCGTGGTGCGATTGTTTTTGGCGGAGGCCGGCGGCCTAGGCCTGGTCGGCGGCGTACTCGGTTACATTTGTGGATTGGGTCTGGCGGAATGGGCGGGAGAGCGCGTGTTCGGCATGTCGGTAACGCCGCGATGGGAAGTGTTCCCGGCGACCGTGGCGCTGTCGGTGGGCGTGGCGCTCGCCGGAGCGTTGCCGCTGCGCTTGCTGGGCCGCGTGCGCCCGGCGGAAATTTTGAGAGGCGAATGAAGTGGCGCCGCTGATCCAAATCGAAAATCTCGGCAAGAACTTCGGCTCGCTCGTCGCGCTCGCTGACGTCAGCATCACGGTGGAAGCCGGCGAGTGGGTGGCAATCATGGGGCCTTCGGGCTCCGGCAAGACGACGCTGATCAACATCCTCGGCGGCATCGACCGGCCAAGCACGGGTCGCGTGGTGGTGGACGGCGTCGAAGTGAGCTCGCTGGGTGAACGCGAGCTGACGCGGTATCGCGCCGACAAAGTGGGATTTGTTTTCCAACAATTTCACCTGGTGCCGTATCTGACGGCGGTTGAAAACGTGATGCTGGCGCAATATTTTCACAGCCTTACGGATGAAGACGAAGCCGCGAGGGCGCTGGTGCGCGTCGGCCTGGGCGATCGATTGACGCATCTTCCCGCGGAGCTTTCCGGTGGCGAGCAGCAACGCGTGGCCATCGCGCGCGCCCTTATCAATCAGCCGAAATTAATTCTGGCCGATGAGCCCACGGGCAATCTGGATGAAGCCAACGAACATATAGTCATCAAACTCCTGCGCGATTTACACGCCGCCGGGCACACCATCCTGATGGTGACGCATTCGCCCGACATCGGATGGATGGCGCAGCGGCGCATCGAGCTGGTGCACGGGCGCTTGGCAAAGGATACGGTGCCCGCCGCTGAGGACCAGGAGCGCACCGATCATTTGCTCGAGCAAATTTGGATTTGTGAGGAAGAAGGCACGCTCGCGCAAGTGGAGCACGTGCGCACGCTGGGTTCGGCCGATGCTGCGGACGTGCTGCGGCGCTTGGAAGGCTCAGCGCTGATTGAAATCGGCACAACCGAGGTGCGCTTGACCGATTCGGGCAATCGCCGCGCGCAGGATATTGTCCGGCGCCATCGCCTGGCCGAGCGATTGCTCACCGACACGTTCGCGATCAGCGACGACGATGCTCATTCGGAAGCTTGCAAGTTCGAGCACATAATTAGCCCCGAACTCGATCGCAAAATTTGTACGTTCCTCGGACATCCGCGCACCTGCCCGCACGGCAATCCGATACCCCGCGGCGTTTGCTGCCCGCGCGACTGACTATGCCAATCCCAATCGATCCCAGACGAAGGCCGGTGGAAATCAAGGTGAACATTACAACCGGCACAGGCCTCGACGTGGTTTGGTCCGATGGCCACGCCAGCCATTACGAATTCGCGTACCTGCGCGAGCATTGCCCCTGCGCCACGTGCAACGACGAGCGCAAAACGAAAGCCGAATTTGCTGCCGGTCCCGTGGCGGCCGCGATGCCGGCCGAATTGCCGATGTTCAAGCCGAAACCAAAAGCGCGCGGCGCCAAAGCCGTCGGCAACTACGCGCTGCAAATCGATTTCACAGACGGCCATTCCACCGGAATCTACAGCTACGATTTTTTGCGAACTATTTGTCCCTGCCCCGTCTGCGTCCTCGAATTCGGACCTCCCGAAGCGCTTTAGGGTTTGTTGTCCAGTTCCTCGCCCTGCATTGTTTCCCGCTAGAAGAACGTGCCCCGGTCAAGTGCTCAATGTCTCCTGCTTAGGCGATAGCGAGGATTCGTTTTTCGCGGGTGGACATCGGCGGCCAAAAATGTGACCATAAACGTTTTCTAAACGGTTTCTAAACAGCTTTTTGACGCAATGGCTTCGACCCCAAGCGACCCCGGCGCCGCACCTTCTAAAATCATAACCATCCCCCGCGTGCTCGTGGCCACCACGGCCATGCTCACGTTCATTTCATTTTGGCGCGCCGCTGCGATTGTGCTGAACGATCTGGCGTCGTCGGCCTATTACGCGGGTGGTGAAGCCGAAGAGTTCATCGGGAAATCCGCACCCTGGTTCGTGCTGGGCGTGATGGTGTTTTCGTACTGCGTTCGCGCGATCTACGTGGAAAGCTGCAGCATGTTCGTCCGAGGCGGCGTATACCGCGTCGTCAAGGAAGCGCTGGGCGGCACGCTCGCGAAATTTTCCGTTTCGGCGTTGATGTTCGATTACGTCCTGACGGGTCCGATCAGCGGCGTCTCCGCAGGGCAGTATTTGGCGGGCGTGATCAACGAGATGCTGGCGTATGCCGGGCTGCACGTGGCGCTTCCGGT
Organism: Candidatus Acidiferrales bacterium; assembly: GCA_050014395.1. Lineage (GTDB taxonomy): Bacteria > Acidobacteriota > Terriglobia > Acidiferrales > UBA7541 > DASPOJ01. The sequence goes on from JBEKDK010000005.1 coordinate 63,859, forward strand.
GGACGCGACGGCGGCGATGGTCGCTGTGATGATCACGCTGTACTTCTGGTGGCTGAACATCAAGGGCATTCCGGAATCCAGCCACAAGGCGCTGCGCATCATGCAGATCACCACCGTGATGGTGGTGATCCTGATCGTTTGGTGCACTTACACCGCATGGACTCGCCACGCGCCCTTGCCGCCGGCGCCGTGGCCGCACAACGTGGTGATGAACCGGCACTCGATGGGATGGCTGAACGGTTCGCGCATCGTGGCTATGATTCCGATGATCGCCATCTTCGTGGGCTTGGGCCATTCCGTGCTGGCAATGAGCGGGGAAGAATCTCTTGCCCAGGTGTACCGCGAAATCGAACATCCCAAGCTTCCGAATCTGAAGAAGGCCGGATTGGTTATTTTCGTTTACAGCATGGTCTTCACTTCGCTGGTGTCGATCTTCGCAGTAATGCTGATTCCCGATGGAATTCGCCAGCATTTCCTGGAAAACCTGATCGGCGGCCTGGCCATGAGCTTGGCGGGCCCGTACAAACTGCGCCTGCTGTTCCATGTGTTCGTGGTGGGAGTGGGAACGCTGATTTTGGCGGGCGCGGTGAATACGGCCATCATCGGATCGAACGGTGTGCTGAATCGCGTGTCCGAAGACGGCGTGCTGACCGATTGGTTCCGGCAGCCGCATCGCAAATTCGGCACTTCGCACCGGCTGATCAACATCATCGTGGCGATGCAGATCGTGACGATCGTCGCCAGCCGCGGCCGCGTGACATTCCTCGGCAACCTTTATGCGTTTGGTGTGATTTGGAGCTTTGCGATGAAGGGCCTCGCCGTGCTCGTGCTGCGCTTCACGCATCCCGGAGGGCGGGAATATCGTGTGCCGCTGAATTTCAAGATCGGCGGCGTTGAGATTCCTTTGGGGCTCGGATTGATCACGCTGGTGTTGCTGTGCATCGCAGTCGTAAACCTTTTCACGAAGCCCGACGCGACGATTGCGGGTTTGATCTTTTCATTCGTTCTGTTCGGGGTGTTTGAGGTCTCGGAGCACTACGTCAAGCACAAGCGCCACGGCGAGGCGCACGTTGAGATGGACCAGTTCAACGTGGCCTCGCAGCGAGAGCTTTCTCCGCAGAGCGTAGACTGCCGGCCCGGCAACGTCTTGGTGCCCGTGAGCAACGATCACGCGCTCTACCACTTGGCGGCCGTGCTTGACCGAGTGAAGCCGGAGCACCGCGACGTCGTCGTACTGCACCTGCGTATTTTACGCCGCGCGGCGTCGGGCGAAAGCGAGCTGGATGCCGAGCAACTGTTCGGAAGCGTCGAGCAGCGTTTATTCACGCAAGCGCTGGCGTTGGCGGAACGCAGCGGCAAGTCGATTCGGCTCGCGGTGGTCGGCGCTACGGACGCGTGGGACGGCATCGTGCGCGCAGCCGCCAACCTCCAATCCTCGACGATCGTCTTGGGGCATTCCACGAAGTTCACGGCGGCCGAGCAGTCACGCCAAATCGGCGCGGCGTGGGAAGCGTTGCCCGATCCGCGTCCGCCATTCAGTCTGGAGATTTTCACGCCCGGCGGAGAGCGAGAGTATTTCCTTTTGGGCCCGCATTCACCGAATCTGACGGCCAACGAAGTGCGCTTGGTGCACCGGCTCTGGCTGCGATTCAGCGACTTAATTGCGCCGGAGGAACTGCACCATCACGACGTGGTGCACTTCGCGCTGGACGAAGTGGAGAAGAAGATGTGCGAGGGCCAGGACCAGGAAGCCGATGTCCTGGCGCGTCTTCGCGAACATCTGAGCAGCAATCGCGCCAAACGCCAGCAGAAATCCTGAAGCCGCGTTTCACGAAACCGGCAAATCCGAAGTGCAGAACGCGCAGCGCGTGGCCTTCAGAGGCACGCTCGAAAGGCAGCGCGGGCACTCGCGTGTTGTGGGAGCCGCGGCCGGCTTTTCCTTGTGCATACGATTCACCGCGCGGATCAGCAGGAAGATCGCAAACGCCACGATCAGGAAGTTCACGACCGCGTTGATGAACAGGCCGTAGTTCAGCGTGGCCGCGCCGGCGGCTTTCGCCGCTGCCAGCGTGTCATAGTGCTGCCCGTTCAAGCTGAGGAAGAAACCCGAAAAATCCGCGTGGCCCAGCAATCGGCCGAGCGGCGGCATCAGCACGTCGTTGACGAACGACGTGACGATTCCTCCGAAGGCCGCGCCGATCACGATGCCCACAGCCATATCCAGCACATTGCCGCGCATCGCAAATTCTTTGAATTCTTTGAGCATGGTCAGCTCCTTTTCTAACGACGCAGATCAAATTGGAATAACTTCGGAATCCGGCGATCGCACCGGCGGCCGCGCGCCTAGCCGCCGTAAAAGAAGCCGGTATCGCGCAGCGTCAGCGGCTCTTCTTCGCGGCGTGAGCCGGCTTCCACGACTTCGCCGACGAAAATCGTGTGATCGCCGCGGCGGACTTCGTCCAGCACGCGGCATTCAAACCACGCGGGCGCATCGAGGAGGATCGGCGCGCCGGTCGCGCCGCTTTCGATGCGATAGCCGTTCAGCGTGCCGCCATCCGGTTGCGCTCCTTTGAAAAACGCAGCGGCCAGTTCTTTCTGGTTTTTCCCGAGCACGTGCAGTGCGAAAATGCGCGACGCGGCAATCACTTCATGCAATGAGCTATCCAATTGGATGGCTACCACGACGAGCGGCGGCGTGAAAGATGTCTGCGTGACCCAATTGATCGTGCCCGCGCCGAATGTCTGATCCGCGCGCGAAGTGGCCACGAAAAGACCGTAGGGAATCAGTCGCAGCACTTTCTTTTTTGTGTTTGCGTTCATAGGCGTATCGAGTGATTTACGTGGCGCGCAGAGCGAGTAGAGCGTCGGCCAAACCTCTGGCGATGAGGATCGCGCCCGCCACAGCCAGCGCGACGCCCGCCCATCGAAAATCGAGCCAAACCAGCGAAATCATCAGCACCCCAACCAAGGCGAGCGAGGCGCCGCGAATGCGCGCAACCGCCCGCAGCCCTCGGACCGCAATCAGCGAGGTCTTCATCCACGCGCGCACGCCCCAAATGATGAGCACCGCGGCCAACACCAGCCACGCCGGCCGGCGCGGATCGACAAAGATGCGGTTGGCGAGGCCCAGCCACATCAAGAGTCCGCCGAGCAGAACGAAGATCAGCTCGTTGAGCATCCGGAATAGATTGACAGGCGTCAGCAAGAGGACTCCATGGTTGCTACACGCGCCTCGATTCGCCTACACGCGTTCGATCCGCAGCGTCTTCAGCAGCACCGGTTGGCGGGGACGATCGCCGGAATCGCGTGGCGTCTCGGAGATTTTCGTCGCGACGTCCTGGCCTTCGACGATCTCGCCGAAAATTGTGTGCTTGCGATCGAGCCACGGCGTCGCCGCGACGGTGATGAAGAATTGGCTGCCGTTTGTGTTCGGTCCCGAATTGGCCATCGAGAGTTTGCCCGGCCCGTCGTGCTTCAGCGAAGGATGGAATTCATCCGCGAAGCGATAGCCAGGGTCTCCCGTGCCGGTGCCCAGCGGGCAGCCGCCTTGAATCATGAAGTCGGGAATCACGCGATGGAAAGTCAGGCCATCGTAAAACGGGCGCTTCTCTTTTTTGCCGGAGCGCGGATCGCGGAACTCGACGGTTCCCTCGGCCAAGCCGATAAAATTTGCGACCGTCTTGGGGGCTTCCTTATCAAATAGGCGGCAGACAATCGTGCCGAGCGAAGTTTCAAAGACTGCGTAGGTGCCTGGGGTTCGCGCCAAAAGGTTCTCCTTGGAATCGAAGATCGTGACCGCCCGGCATTATCGCGCAGTCGGACCTTCGCCGCCAGCGCGGAGCGGCGCCGGGCGCGGGTTTCCTCCGGTTGCAGCGGATGCTAAACTGCATCCTCGCGCATCCAATAAGGTGTCCCGCGCACGCGTCAACGAAAGGGAATTCCATGGCTGAAAAAGTGATCATCATCGGGAGCGGCTGCGCCGGTATGACTGCGGCGATCTACGCGGCTCGCGCCAATCTGAAACCCGTCGTAATTGATGGCTTCGAGCCCGGCGGGCAGCTCACGCTCACAACGATGGTGGAAAACTATCCGGGATTTCCCGACGGCATTTTGGGCCCGGAGCTGGTCGATAACATGCGCAAGCAGGCGCAGAGGTTTGGCGCGGAGGTTCGCGCGGGCGCGGTGACCGAAGTGGATTTGTCGCACCGGCCGTTCAAGATCACGGTGGGACCAGAGACTTACGAAACGGAGACGCTGATCGTCGCCGCGGGCGCCACGGCACGCCTATTGGGGCTGGAGTTCGAGAAGCAGCTCATAGGCCGCGGCGTTTCCACTTGCGCGACGTGCGACGGATTCTTTTACCGCGGCAAGGAGATTGCCGTCGTCGGCGGCGGCGATTCCGCCATGGAAGAGGCCAACTTCTTGACGAAATTCGCCAGCCGCGTGCATCTGATTCACCGGCGCAATGAATTTCGCGCGTCGAAAATCATGCACGATCGCGTGAAGCAGAATGAAAAGGTTCGCATCGTCACGCCCGCGGTCGTTGAGAAAGTGCTCGGCGGTGAGAAAGGCGCGCTGGAAGGCATTGAGTTGCGCAACCTCGAGACCAAGGAAGTCTCAACCTTGCCGATCGAGGGCATCTTCATCGCCATCGGTCATGAGCCGAATACGAAGGTGTTTCGCGGCAAGATCGACATGGATCACGAAGGCTACCTGATCGCGAAGAACGGCACCCACACGAACGTGCCCGGCGTGTTCGCAGCGGGAGACGCGCAGGACCGGCACTATCGCCAAGCGGTCACCGCGGCGGGTTCGGGCTGCATGGCTGCGCTCGACGCCGAGCGATTCCTCGAAGTCGAAAAGCACTGAAGCTTCGGCAAATTCCGCCCCCGGCGCACGGTTACAGTTTGCGGGCGATCGTCACGCCGTCGCGTAGCGGCACAATCACAGGCAACAGCTGCTTGGAAGCGTAGATCGCGCGATTGAATTTCTGAATCGTGCGCGTAGGCTCTTCGTGCGTTGCGCGCGCCACGCGGCCGCGCCACAGTGTGTTGTCAGCAATGAACAGGCCGCCGCGCTTCAATCGTGGCAGCGCCAGACGCAGCGCGGCGGGATATTCCCGCTTGTCCAGATCGCAGAAAATCAAATCGAAATTGCCACGAGTTTCACGAAACGACGCCAGCGCATCGCCGACGTGAATGCGCACGCGCGATAACACGCCGGCGCGCTTCAAAAATTCCGCCGCGCGCTGCGCGTTGTCTGGATTGCTGTCCGTGTAATGCACCTCCGCGCCGGGGCCGGCGGCGCGCGCGAACCAAAGCGTCGAATATCCGATGGCGGAGCCGAACTCGAAAATCCGCTTCGCGCCGGAGATTTGCGTGACCAGCGCCAGCAGACGCGCCACGACGGGTCCGACAATGGGATGCGAGCGGCGCCGCGCCAATCGCTCCATCTCCGCGAGCAGCTTATCGCGCGGCGGCGCCAACTCTTCGAGGTATCGCTCAACCGCAGCGTTCAGGATTTCTCTCTCCATCGTGTCGTCCTCTTCCCGATTTTCGTTTGCGCTTCAGCCGAGCGATTCGCCCGGCTTGAGCGCGTGGATTTCGAGTTCCGCGATGTCCTTCGTGTCCGCGCGCAATGCTTCGGGTGTGCCGGTGAGCGCGGGGAAAGTTCCGTAATGCATCGGAATCACGTGGTGCACACCGAGCAAGCGAATGGCATACGCCGCCTCGCGCGGTCCCATTGTGTAAAGGTCGCCGATCGGCAGGCAGGCGACTTCCGGCCGGTATAGTTCGCCGATGATTCGCATGTCGCCGAACACGCACGTGTCGCCCGCGTGGTAAATCGTCAAGCCCTCCGGCATCCGCACGATGAACCCGGCCGCTTCGCCTCCGTAGATGACGGGCTCGCCCGGTTGGCCCGACTCGATGCCGTTCGAGTGGAACGCGTTCACCATCGTGACTTCAACATCGCCCACTTTCTGCGTGCCGCCCTTTGACATGGGCATCACGTTTTCAATGCCCTCCGATTGAAGCCACATCGCCGTCTCATAGATCGCCGCAATTTTCGGTTTATGCGTGCGAGCGAGAGGTAGCACATCGCCAAAATGATCGCCGTGCCCATGCGTGATCAAAATGGCGTCCACGCGCGCCGGCTTCTTCAGCGCCGGCGGGCAGACAGGATTGCCGGTGAGCCATGGATCGATCAGGATGACGCTTCCGGAGGGCGTTGTGAGCGCAAAGCTGGCGTGCCCGAGCCAAGTAATCTTGTTTCCGTGTGTGCGCAACATCGAAAACCTCCGCAGCCCGGCGTGTCGCCGGAACGCATACGCATATTCTACCCGCTCGCCGCGGCATTGGGAGTGCGCGATCTCTGGGCGCTAGGCGCCACGTATCCGAGAGCCGCGCATGCTAAAATGATTGCGGGAGTTTCGCGGCAATCGGGGGCGGCTTGTGTGTCCCCGGCGTTTGATGGTATAAAATTTGTTCGGCTTATTTGCGACTGTTTGCAGCGTGAATTTGGCAAAGCAGGCTACCCAGTCTGCCAAGGAGACCAGCAATGGCCTATGTAATCGCCGAGCCGTGTATCGGAACCAAGGACACGGCTTGCGTGGATGTTTGTCCGGTGGACTGCATTCACCCCCGTAAAGATGAACCGGCGTTTGAGGGAGAAAAACAGCTCTATATCAGCCCAGTCGAGTGCATCGACTGCGGCGCCTGCGTTCCGGTCTGCCCGGTGACCGCAATTTTCGCGCTCGAAGACCTGCCCGAAAAGTGGGCGAGTTTCACGGCGATCAACGCCGAGTGGTACGAAAAGAAGGCTTAGCCGCGCGGCTCGCGGCAACGTTCGCTTCCGATTTCGAGCATCGTGAAGACGGCGGGGCCCAGGTGCTCCGCCGTTTTTTTTGGTCTCCGCGTTGAGGCCGCCCGAGCTTTGCCGCAGTGAGGGCCGAACAGCGCGCCGGGCTCCCTCCCGCGGTGTTGTCATCCAGAGAGAAGTTGTCATCCTGAGAGAATCCGAAGCGTGGTGCTCGCGTGCCGAAGTTTCATCTGGCTCTACTGATTCATGCGCATCAGCCCGTGGGCAATTTTGACGCGGTGCTCGAGCGCACCTATCGCCAGTCCTATCTCCCGTTCGTGGAGTGCCTGGCCCGGCATCCGGGTGTGCGTATCGGATTGCATTATTCCGGGCCGCTGCTCGAATGGCTCTCGGCCGAGCACCCCGAGTATCTCTCGCGCCTCGCGGAATTGATGGCGCGTGGACAAATCGAGATCGTGGGCGGCGGATTTTACGAGCCGATCTTGGTCGCCATTCCGTTCGTCGACCAACTCGAGCAGATCGAGCGGCTAGCCGCATTCATCGAGCGTCAATTCGGCGTGCGTCCTCGCGGCGCGTGGCTTGCCGAGCGCGTTTGGGAGCCGCAGTTGCCGTCCGCGCTGGCGGCAGCGGGCGTGGAATACACGCTGGTGGACGACAGCCATTTCCTCACCGCGGGTTTCGAGCCGGATCAAATGTTCGGCACCTATGTTGCCGAAGATCGTGGCTCTACCGTCAAGCTCATTCCCGGCCTGCAGGCGCTGCGCTATCTGGTGCCGTTCCGCGATGTCGGCGAAGTGGTCGCGTTCCTGCGCGAAGCTTCCACGCGCCGCCCCGATGGAATGGCCGCGATGGGCGACGACCTGGAAAAATTCGGATCCTGGCCGGGCACTTACGATCATTGCTATACGAACGGCTGGCTGGATCGTTTCTTTTCCGCAATCGAATCGGAAGCGACGTGGCTTTCCGTGCTGCCCCCGGCCGAATACATTTCAACGCACGCGCCGCTGGGCCGGGCGGACCTATCGGCCGCTTCGTACACAGAGATGATGGAATGGGCGCTGCCCACGCCTGCTCGCAAACGTTTTCACGATATCAGGCAACGGTTCGCCGGCGAGCCCGACGTGCTGCGCTTTCTCTCCGGGACTTTTTGGCGCAGTTTTTTCAGCAAGTACCCTGAATCGAATCTGCTGAACAAGAAAGTGATCCGCGCTTCAGGAGAAATCGCGCGGTTGAGCAAGCTCCGCCGCCGGCGTGGTCCCGCCGCCGAAGCCAAGCTGGCTCAGGCGCGAACGCACATCTTGCGTGCGCAATGCAACGATGCCTACTGGCACGGCGTGTTCGGCGGGGTCTATGCGCCGCACTTGCGCACTGCGCTGTGGCGCGAAGCGATCCGTGCGGAGACGCTGGCGCACTCGGTCGCCGGGCTCGGCAGCCGCGAAACCCACGCAGTGACGTCGGACGTGGATTCCGACGGCGCCGACGAAGTGATCGTGACCGCGCAGCGATTTTCTGCGATCGTAAAGCCCATCGACGGAGCGACGCTGGCCGCGCTCGACGATCGTCGCGCCGCCGTGACGCTGATCAATTCGATGATGCGGCGCCCCGAGGCCTATCACGACCGCTTGCGCGCGCTTTCCAGCGGGCCGGGTCCCGAGGTCGCTTCGATTCACGATCGCACGCGCGCCAAGGAGGATGGCCTTGAGCTCCGGCTGCGGTATGACCGCTGGCCGCGCCACGCCTTCCGTCTGCTGCTGTTCGCGCCGTACAAGACGCTCGACGACTACGACACGCTGCGTCTGGATGAGCACCCGGCCTTCGCCGGCGGCGCCTATCACGTTGACGAAGCGCGCGGCGGGCGCGTGGTCGTTTCCACCCAAGCGCCGGTAGAAGCGGGCATGTTGCACGTCCGCAAGCGATTCGAGTTTGCGCCGGCCGGCCCCGGATTTGAGGTGCGCTGCGTGCTCGAGATCTCTCTTGAGGGCTCAGCCGCGGCGGAATTCGAGGTCGGCCTCGAACTCGTCCTCAATCTTCTTGCGCCGGATGAGCCCGATCGCATCTTTGAAACCGCCGATGGCAATCACCGCCTCGCTTGGTCCGGCATCGCGGTGGGGCCGGCGCTGCGCGTCGTCGATGGCTGGCAGAACGTCTCCGTGGCGATCGACGCGCAGGGTGCCAAGCATTACTGGATCGTGCCGATCGAGACGGTATCCGAATCCGAGGATGGATTCGAGCGCGTCTATCAAGGCTCGCAGATCATGCCCATCTGGACCGCGCACATCGAGCCGGGCGCCACCTGGACCGCCGAAGCCGTGCTGCGCATCGGGCCGGCGCGCCGGTCCACGCCGGTTGCTTCGGGGAAAAGCTCTCTGCTAGAGTCGTGAGCCGCAGGCCCTTCGGGCCGCCTGGATACCCTGTGCTAGTCGATCCTGAACTGCTGGCGCGTCTGGTTTGCCCTGTGTGCCGCACGCCCGTGCAACAAATGATCGATCGGGAAGCGCTGCGTTGCCAAACCTGCCGGCGCATTTACGCGATTCGCGACGGTTTTCCCGTGATGCTGCCCGAAGAAGCCATCGTTGACGACACACTTCAATGAGTCCTAAATCCCGCCGCGCTACGGCGGAATCCGAACGCAAGTCCGCGCGCGCACGGCTCGAGCGGTTGGTTCGCGCCTTTCGCGGCCGGCGCATCGGTGTAGTCGGCGATTTGATGCTGGACCGCTACGTGTGGGGTTCGGCGGACCGGCTGTCCCCCGAAGCGGCGGTGCCCGTTGTGGATTTCACGTCGGAATCGCAAGTGCTGGGAGGCGCGGGCAACGTCGCGGCGAATCTTGCGGCGCTGGGCGCCGCAGTCGAAGTGTTCGGAATCATCGGCGCCGATGAAGCGGGCGCGGCGCTAGGGCGATGCTTCGCGGCGCAGGGCATCGGCGCAAAAGGCGTCCTGGAAGATGCCACGCGCATCACAACGCTGAAGACGCGCATCATCGCGCGACATCAGCAAGTGGTCCGCGTGGATCGCGAGCGGCGCGCACCGCTGGACGCGGCGCTCGAAGAGCGATTGATTCGCCGCATCAAGGTCGCGCTGCCGCGCCTCGATGCGCTTGTCGTGCCTGATTACGATAAAGGAGTGGTCACCGACGCGTTGGCCGAGCGCGTCCTCGCCGAGGCCAATCGCCGCGGCGTTCGTGCGCTGGTCAAGCCCAAGACGTCGCGCCTGTTCGCCTACCGCGGCGCGACGGCCATCGTGTGCAACTCGAAAGAAGCGGGCTTTTTCGTGACGCGCTCGCTGGCCGGCGACGATTCGCTCGAAGAAGCCGGCCGCGCGCTGCTGGCGCACTTTGGCTGCGCGGCCGTGGTGATCACGCGCGGCGAACGCGGCATGACGGTCTTCGAGGACTCCGCGCCACACGCCCTGCACATTCCCGCGACGAGCTTTGAGGTCAGTTATGCGCGCGTGGGTTTGCCGGGCGTCGATCGCGCCGCGGCCGGCCGTCAGGTCTTTGACGTCACCGGGGCCGGCGACACTGTGCTTTCCGTGCTGACGTTGGGAATCGCCGCAGGGGCTCGCATCGCCGACGCTGCGCGTCTGGCGAATATTGCGGCGGGAATTGTAGTCGGCAAACTCGGTACAGCCACGCTTTCGCCCGTCGAGCTTTCCGCCGCCCTTCGCGAACTAAACTAGCGGGGTCCCTGCCTCACTGCATCACGGTGGGAAGCTGAGCGATTTGTCCGAGACCTCCACCCAGATTTGCACTTCGCGCGTGCGGCTGCTTTTCGGATCGCTCGCGTCCGGATAGGGCGAATACGGACTCAGCTCGACCGTCACGATGATGCCGCTTCCGCCGTGCTCCGGCTCCGTGGCCGATTCCACGTGATAGCTGGCAATCGGGCCGTAGTAGCCGTCCGGTCCCCAATCGCTTACAAAGCGTGAAAACGGATATTTCGGTTGCGGATGCCAGATCTGGTAGGCCTGCTGCAAATCTCCGGCAACGACCTCGCTTAAAAAGTGTTCCACTGCGCGCTTTTCAGGCTCGTAGCGAAATGCAAAATACAATCCGATGGCCACCAGAACCACCAGCGCGACGCCGCTGATAATCCAGCGCATGAGTTTCGATTTCGGTTCTTCGTGGTCGGAGTCGAGCAACCCCATCTAAAATCTCCTTGCGCCTGGACGTTCTGCCCGGTGGCGTGCGCGGCCGCAGCGCCCAGCCTGATCGCTAGATTTGGCGCTTAAACAACGCAATGCTCGCCACAATAAACGCCACTGCAAAACCCGACAGAACCAGCAGATCCGAGTATATCCCCGCAATTCCCGTATTCTTCAGCAGAAGATTCTTAAGCGCGTGCACCGTGTAGGTGAATGGGTCCACGCGCGACAGCCAGCGCAGCCAGAACGGGAATCCTTCGACCGGATAAATGGCGCCGGACGGAAAAAATAGCAGCGTATTGAGCACGCCGAATATGGCGCGCGGCACCAGCGGATCGTTGACGCGCACCATCACCAGGAACATGAAACTGATCATCGTCAGTGAGCCCGCGGTCACCACCAGAAGGATGTAGAGCAGGCGCATCGGATCCCAGAGCCGCTCAATGCCCGCGAACATTCCGCCGATGATGGCGATCGTCAGACCGGCCATCATGCCCTTGATCGCTCCGGACAAAACCAGGCCCAGCACCAGCTCGGATTTGTGAACAGGCGTCACCAGATAGCCTTCGTGTAGGCCGCGCGCTTTATCGTCGATGAAGACGATGCCCCCGCCGATCATGGCCACCACAAAAATCGAAAGCGAAATCGAGCCGGCCAGCAGGTACTTGATGTACGCAATGTACGGGTACAGCTCCACCACCTGAAGGCCGACCTGTTGCGGCAGGCGTGGCGGCTTCGGCGGCGCGTTCAGATCCTGCGTCAGGCTCTGGATGCGTTCGGCGACTTCGCTGGTGACAAAGGTATCGGTATTGTCCTCGACGAACACGAGTTTTGGATTGTCGCCGTGTTCTATGCGGCGCGAGTAATCCGGCGGGATGTAAACGACGGCGCGGACGAAGCCCGTGCGCAGATCGATCACCGCGTCGCTGAGTGAGTTGTAATCCATGACGCGGAAAGTTCCGGCGTTGGCCTCAACCGCGTCGAGGTGCTGCCGAACAACGCGCGCCTGGTCCTGGTGGTCGTTATCGACGACGGCGATCTTCACGCCGCGAATCTGCCCGCCGAAGGCGTAGCCAAGGACGACGAGCTGCAACAGCGGGAAAATCATGGAACTCATCATCAGCGCCGGGCTACGGAAAAATTTCCGCATGTCGCGCTCGATCAGGGCGTAGATGCGATAGAACTTCATCGCCAGTACCGCCCTGCGCGCGTTGCCGCGATCGCTCTACTTGTAAAGATGGCTGATGTCATGCCCGCGGCCTTCCTCGACGGCGTCGCGCAGTTGCCGGCCGGTGTAATGCAGGAACACATCGTCGAGCGTGGTGCCCTGCACGGTGACGCGATGTACGGTGACGTTGGCCTCTGCGGCGCGCGCCATCAACGCGCCGATCGTCGCCGGGCCGCTGTGCGAAGCCAGGTGCCAGACGCCTTCGTGATCTGCGACGCTCGCGACCCCGGCGAGGCCTGCGAGTTGCTCCTTCCAATTCGCCGGCGCGCCGGTGAATTCAGCTTCGACGACATCGGCGCCCGGAACGCTGTCCTTCAGGCGCGACGGCGTGTCCAGCGCGGCCATCTGGCCGTGGTCCACGATGGCGATGCGTTCGCAGAGTTTGTCGGCCTCGTCCATGTAATGCGTGGTCAGAAGAATCGTCAGATTCTCTTGCGCCTTCAGATTGTTGATCATTTCCCAGACGCCGGCGCGGGAGACCGGATCCAGGCCCGTGGTCGGCTCGTCCAGGAAAAGAATCTTCGGCGAATGCACCAATCCACGCGCGATTTCCAGGCGCCGGCGCATGCCGCCGGAATACGTGCCAACCAATTTGTCGGCGAATTTCGACAGATCCACGGAATCGAGCAACCGGTCAAACAGTTCCGGGCGCACGCTCGCCGGCACTCCATAAAGCTTGGCGTGGATCAGAAGATTTTCACGCCCGGTCAGCTCGGGATCGGAGGTCATCGCTTGCGGAATCACGCCGATCGCCAGGCGCACGCCGTCCGGATCGCGCACCACATCGTGTCCGGCCACGCGAGCGGTGCCCGAAGTCGGCGGCGTCAGCGTCGTCATCATGCGGATCAGAGTGGTTTTCCCGGCGCCGTTCGGGCCCAGCAGGCCGAAGATCTCGCCGTCGTGAACTTCAAAACTGAGGTCGTTCACGGCGACGAAATCGCCGAACTGCTTTTTCAGTTTGTCGACTTCGATCGCGTCGCTCATCCCGGTGTGCTCCGCGGCGGGGCGCGTCACAGGATCGTCAGCAGGCGCTGCAGCCAGCTCTGCTGCGAAGGGGGCGGAGGCAGCAGGACGGTGGCGGTCATGCCGGTGAAGATTCGCCGGCCGGGATTCGGCAATGTGACCTTGACGGCGAAAGTCTTGATGTCGCGCTTGGTGCGGCTGACGTCGCGCTGCGTGGCGTAATCGTTTTCAGCGGCTTTGTAAAAGACCGTTCCTTCGGTTTCTTCGCCCGAGGGCACTTGAATCTTCAGCTTCTGCCCAAACTGAATGTCGTCCTCGTAAGTTTCTTCGACATCGGCCTCAACCCAAAGGTGGTCGATATCGACCACGGTGACAATCGGCGCGCCCACTTGCACCACTTCTCCCTGCAACGCAGCGCGCACGGACACGACTCCATCGAGCGGAGAGTATATTTTTGTGTATCCCAACTGCGTTTGCGCCTGCGTCACTTGGTCGTGCGCCTGGACCAATTGCGCCTGCGTCGTCACCAAATCGCTTCGCTGCACGTTCATTTGCTGACGATTGGCCTGCGCCTCGGCCAGCGCGCCTTCCGCGGCTTTCACCTGCGCTTCGGCGGCTTTCTCGGCGGCCTGCGCCGCGCGGTAGGCGGATTCGGCTGCGTCGCGATCCTGCGCCGCGAGCGCCCCGCCCTTGAACAATCCCTCGTCGCGTTCGTAGGTCACCTGATCGAGCGACAAATTCGCCTTGGCTTGATCCAATTGCGCCTGCGCTGAGGCCAGCGTCGCCTCCGCTTGTTGCACGGCGGCGGTGGTTTGCGCATCAGTCATGCTCAGCGTGGCGTGCGACGTGGTCACCTTCGCGTCCAGCGCAGCGGCATTGGCCTGGGCGGCAGCCAGTTGCGCTTGCAGATCGGTCGGGTCGAGTTCGGCGATCAATTGACCTTGCTTGACGTCGGAGCCTTCATCCACGTAGAGATGCGCCAGGCGTCCGGCGACCTGCGGGCTGACAATCACTTCATTGGCGGTGACGATGCCGATCAGCGGAATGTCGTGTGAATGCGGCGTCGTGGTCGCGTAGACGACGACGGCGACGAGAAACAGCACGCTCAGGAATATCCAGAACCGCGAGCCTTTCATTTCGTCCTCACCGAGGGCTGCAATTGCCCGTATTTCATTAATTGAATATCAAAGTTCCGCGCCGCCGTTCGCCGCTCGGCGAGCAAATATGAGTTGTTAAGGGTAACGCGGGGTCGCAGCGCCGGTCAAACAGGCGGACACGGCTCGCTGATAGGGCCGCGAATCGAAATCCCGGGCTATTTTTCGGGCAGCTCGCCCGAAGAAGATGGCGAAGATGAGGCGGCCGGCAACTCAATCGTGAATTTCGTTCGCTGCTTTTCGCGGTGCTGAGCGAGCGCCAACTCGATCAGTTCGTCAAGCAGCGCGCGATAAGAAAGCCCTGAAGCTTCCCAAAGTTTCGGATACATGCTGATGGATGTGAAGCCGGGGATGGTGTTGAGTTCGTTCAGGTAGATGCGGCCCGTCCCGCGTTCCAGGAAGAAATCCACGCGCGCCATGCCCAGTGCCTCGACGGCGTGAAATGCGCGGACGGCCAAATCCTGGAATCGCCGCACCTGCGCCTTCGAGAGTTTTGCGGGGATGATCAGGCGCGTGCCTTCTTCCAGATACTTCGCTTCGTAATCGTAAAATTCGCGGTGCGGCACGATTTCGCCCGGCACTGAAGCGCGCGCCTGTTCGTTGCCCAGAACCGAAAGCTCGATCTCACGGCCGCGAATCGTGCGCTCGATCACGATCTTCTGCGCGAACTCCCCGGCCAGCGCCATCGCCTGCTCGAGTTCGGCCGCATTGTGCGCCTTCGTCATTCCCACGGAACTGCCGAGCGTCGCCGGCTTCACGAAAACGGGGTAGCGAAATTGCTTTTCGATTTCGCGGCGCACCGCACGCGGTTCGCTTTCCCATCGCGCGCGCGAAACGGCCAGGAATGCGCCCACCGGCAGCTTGGCCTGCAGAAACAATCGCTTCTGCATGTCTTTATCCATGCCCACGGCGGAGCCGATCACGCCCGATCCGACGTACGGCAAATCGGCCAGTTCGAGCAAGCCCTGCACCGTGCCATCTTCGCCGTAAGTGCCGTGCAGCACGGGGAAAACCACGTCAACGCGCAACGCCGGCGATCGATCTTCATCCATCGGCACGAGCGCGCCAACGTTCGGGTCCGCGCCCAGCAGCACCCGCTGCCCGCTGCGCAGCACGTCGGGCAGCAGTTTCTGCGCCGAGGAGCCGGCCAGCCATCGCCCGTCTTTCGTGATACCGATCGGCACAATCTCGTAGCGCCCGGGATCGAGAGCCGCGATCACCGACGCCGCCGATTGCAGCGAAACTTCGTGCTCGCCCGAGCGCCCGCCGAACAGCACGCCCACGCGCAATCTCTTCTTCACCACGCTCATTTTGTTTGGTGCTCCGTCCGCCGCGTTCTCAGTGCGTAGCGCTACAGAATTTTCTTGCCGAGTCCGGATAGAATCAGCTCCACCGCCAGCAGCGCGGTTTTGTTGTGCTCGTCAATCACCGGATTGATCTCCACTACTTCCAGCGAAACCATCGCCTCGCTATCCGCGATCATTTCCAGCGCCAGATGCGCTTCGCGATACGTCACGCCGCCCTGCACCGGCGTGCCCACGCCGGGCGCGTCTGACGGATCGACGAAATCCAAATCCAGGCTGACGACGGCGCCGGCCGCATCGTCGGTGGCGAAGCGAATCGCGTCCGTCATCACTTCGCGCATGCCGCGCTCGTCGACGTCGCGCATCGTGAACGCGTGCACGCCGGTATCCTTGATCAGTCGCCGCTCTTTTGCGTCCAGCTCGCGCACGCCGACCAGCACAACGTTGTGCGGCTCAACTTTGGGTTTGAAGCCGCCGAGATCCACAAGTTCGGCCGGGCCGTAGCCCATCAGCGCCGCCAGCGGCATGCCGTGAACGTTTCCTGAAGGCGAGCCCTCCGGCGTGTTCATATCGCCGTGCGCATCCAGCCAGATATATCCGACGCGCCTGCCCTGCTTGCGAAAGAAACTCGCCGCGCCGGTTCCCGAGCCCGCCGCAATCGAATGATCTCCGCCGAGCACGATCGGAAGACAACCCTCGGCCAGCGAGTTCTCCGTGATTTCCGCGAGGCCACTGCAGGTCTCCGCGATTTCGTGCAAATACTTGGCACGCTTCTCGCCGAATGGCTGCTCTTCGGCCTGCTTCACCGCGACGTTCCCGATGTCCTCCACCGAATATCCCAGTTGTTTCAATCGGCTCAGCAAGCCGGCCACGCGCAGCGCTGAAGGACCCATGTCCACGCCGCGGCGGCTTTGGCCCAGGTCCATCGGCACTCCGATGATGCGAATTTTCTGTGGCATGGTGTCGCTCCAGCGCGCTTGTGTGGCCCGCTAAGGATAGACGCGATAAATCATGCGTGGAAAGGGGATCACTTCGCGGATGTGCTCCGTACCGCAAATCCACGCGACGGTGCGTTCCAGGCCCAATCCGAAGCCCGCGTGCGGGACGCCACCATAGCGGCGCAGATCGATGTACCAGCCGAACGCGTCCTCGGGCAGATTGCTCTCGCGCAGGCGTTTCAGCAAGAGTTCGTAGTCCGCGATGCGCTCGCCGCCGCCGATGATTTCGCCGTAGCCTTCCGGCGCCAGCACGTCGAAGCCCAGCGCCAGCTCCGGCCGCGCCGCGTCGGGCTGCATGTAGAATGCTTTAATCGCCGCGGGGTAGCGATGAATCATCACCGGCCGGTCGTAGCTGCTCGAAAGCACAGTCTCTTCGTCGCCGCCGAAATCGTCGCCCCACTTCACCGGCTTGCCGTTTTTTTGCAGAATTTCGATGGCTTCGTCGTAGCTGATGCGCGGAAACGGCGGGTGCACCGCGGCCAGCTTGGCGACGTCGCGCTTCAGCACATCTAGTTCGCGCGGGCGCCGCGCCACCACGGACTGCACCATGTGGCTCACCAGCCCTTCGCCCAGCGCCATCATGTCTTCCAGGTGCGCATACGCGGCTTCGGGCTCGAGCATCCAGAATTCGGTCAAGTGACGCCGCGTCTTGGATTTTTCGGCGCGAAACGTCGGCCCGAAGCAATAGACTTTCCCGAGCGCCATCGCCGTGGCTTCCATGTAGAGCTGCCCCGATTGCGTCAGGTAAGCTTTTTCGTCGTCGAGATAATCCACCTCGAAAAGCGTGGTCGTGCCTTCGCACGCCGCCGGAGTGAAGATCGGCGCGTCGGTCAGCGTGTAGCCTTGCCCATCCATATATTCGCGCGCGGCGCGGATGGCTTCAGCGCGAATGCGCAGAATCGCCGCCTGCCGCGGCGTGCGAATCCACAGGTGCCGGCGGTCCAGTAGAAAATCCACGCCGTGCTCTTTCAATTGAATCGGGTACGGCTCGTCGTCCGGGACGCGGCTCACGACTTCAATCTGCGTCACGCCTAGCTCGAAGCCGCCGGGCGCGCGATCCTCCGCCCGCACTGTGCCTGTGGCGATCACGCTCGATTCCTGCGGCAAGCCGCGCAGCGCTTCAAACGCCGCCGGCTGCTCTTTCTGCGAGACAACGCCCTGCATCAATCCCGTGCCGTCGCGAAAAATCGGGAAGAGCAGTTTGCCCGATTCGCGCATGTTGTAAAGCCAGCCGCGGATCGTGATTTCCTGTCCTGCGAAGCGGCCGGCGTTTTCGATGGTCACAATCGGCATAATTCGATTTTCCTTAAGCCCGCGCGGGTTGCGTCTGCTCCAAACGGTCGAGCGCGCCGCGCGCCGCTTCCAGCAAGGCGGCAGGCTCCGGCAGATCGGCGCCAAACGCTTGCCCCGGCGCGCGCAATTCGAGCACTAGCGGCGTGTCGTGTGGCAACGCAGCGAGCGCATCGGGCCAATCGATCGTGCCCTCAAACGGTGCAAGATGTTCGTCCTTATCGCCGTGATTGTCGTGGATGTGCGCGGTCACGACGCGCTCGCGCATCGATTCGAGCGCAACCGCGATGCCTCCGCCCATGTGCGCGTGGCCCGCGTCGAGGCAAAATCGCACGTCGGTCAATCGCGTATCGTCCAGAAACCGCCGCAGGTTCGCAGGCGTAGCCAGTTCGCCGGGCGTATTTTCCAGTGCGATCGTCACCCCCCGCTGCTTCGCGAAGAGCGCCAGGTGCTCGACCGAATTGAATGCCGCTTCCCAGCGCCGCGGCTCGTCGGGCTCGCGTGAACCGCCCACGTGCAGCACGAGGAATCGAAACGGCACGCGTTCGGCAACGTCAAGCGCGCGCTTAATCTCATCGACGGCTTCAAGGCGCCGCACCCGTTCCGGGTCGGAAATCGAAAGTGGCGAGCCGCTCTCGCGCGATGGGCCCTGATCGCGCTCGGTCGGCGCGTGGACCGAGTGCAGCGCCACTCCGTGCGCATCCAAGCCCGCGCCGAGAGCGCGAATCTCGCTGGACGATTGATAATCGAAATGCCCGCGTGCGCAGAACACTTCGATCGCCGCGAAGCCCGCCTGCGCCGTGGCTTCGATAATCGGCGAGCCCAGCTTGCGCCGGACAAATAGATAGGTCGAAAGGATGCGTTGCATGGACAATTCAGTTCTAACACGTTGTTGTTCTGCATCAAAGGCCAGAGCGCGTCAAACGGCGCCGCGCAAGCCCTGGCACGCCCCGGGGGCATGGCAACAGTCGTCGAGACTTTGAAACTTTCTTCCCCTTGCATTTCGAGGCCATCACGCTAATGTTTCGGGTGAGCCAAACTTGAAAATGGAAATCCTGAATGACGATGAATAAGATCGCGTGCGTCGTCTTGCCCACCTATAACGAGGCGGAAAACGTCAGGGTTGTAATCCCCCGAATTTTCGAACAAGCGATCGAAATTCCCACTCACGTATTGCACGTAGTTGTGGTGGACGACAATTCGCCCGATGGCACCGCCGCTGCTGTCCGCGAATTCATGAAGACTTTTCCCAATCTACATTTATCGACCGGCGAGAAAAAGGGGCTCGGCGAAGCCTACAAAAGAGGTATGGCCCACGCCATGAAGGAGCTTCACCCCGACCTCGTTTTTGAAATGGACGCGGATCTTCAGCATGACCCGCGGCTTCTTCCTCGCTTTGTGACCTTGGCGAACAGCGGTTTCAGCCTCGTGATCGGCTCGCGATTCGCTCCCGGTGGCGCAACTCCTAACTTCCCGTGGTACCGCAGACTCATCAGTGTCACCGGAACTTGGCTGGTGCGCTGGTTCGGGGGTTTATCGGCGCTGACGGATTGCACGTCGGGCTATCGTTGCATCAGGGCTGACGTCCTCTCGAAATGCGACGTGCAGGGCCTCGCCAGCCGGGGATATTCGTTTCAGTCGGCTTTGCTCTGTGACCTGATACGCAATGGCGCCAGCGTGATCGAGGTTCCGATCGTCTTCCAGGAGCGCACGCACGGGAAATCCAAACTTTCATTTCGAGATCAAATCGAGTTCGTCACCAACCTGTTCAGGCTGCGTATCGCGCGGCCGGCGGCCTCGTTGAGGCGCAATCCGTGATCGTGAGGTTGAAACCGCGCGCGCGGCTTCGCAAACATATTTGGCGGCATCATCGTTGCACGAACAACCATCCTCGATCTGACGTAACAACAATGCGTTAGAATGACCTCCGATGTCTCGCCGCCGAAATTCTCGCGCCAAGAATAAAGCCGCAGCGCCGCCGGCGCCGGTCACACCGGAAGCACCTGCACGACCGCGCCGATGGTGGCCTGTGCTGATTCTGCTTGGC
This sequence comes from Candidatus Acidiferrales bacterium, assembly GCA_050014395.1. GTDB lineage: Bacteria > Acidobacteriota > Terriglobia > Acidiferrales > UBA7541 > DASPOJ01. The sequence goes on from JBEKDK010000005.1 coordinate 83,805, forward strand.
GTTTCGCTTGCCGTGTATGCCAATTCCGTGCGCAACGGATTCGTGGCCGATGACGATGTGCAGATTCTCCGGAACACCGTCGCGAAGGATTCCGGTTCTGTCCCCGAAAATTCCAGCACCGACGCTTATGGATTCGCGGGCGACCAATCCAGCAACTATTACCGCCCGGTGCAGCTCGCCGTTTACGCCGCCGAATACGCGGTTTACGGCGTTCGCCCGTGGGCTTGGCATTTGCTGGGCGTGTGCGTGAATGCCGGCGCGATCGCCGCGGCATATTTTCTGCTTCTCGGCCTCGCGGACCCGGAGCTGGCGTTTTGGGCTTGTCTGTTCTTTGCGCTCCATCCCATGCACGTCGAAGCGGTCGCTTGGGTCGCGTCGCTGCCCGATCAACTCTGCGCGTTGCTGCTGTTTCTGGCGATGCTGGCGTATCACCACGCCCGCTCGCGCGCCTTCGCCCGCGCCTGGTGGTTGTACGCTCTGAGTGTGGCGGCGTTCTTCGCAGCAACTTTGACGAAAGAAACCGCGCTTTTGTTCCCGTTCGTGCTTGTTGCCTATGAATTCTTCTACCGGCGGCGGCCCTTGCTGCGGCTTTGGGAGGCGTGGCCGAGCATTGCGCCGTTTGCGGTAGCCTTCGGCATTTATTTCGGCCTTCGCTGGCAGGCCTTGGGCGCGTTCGCGCCGAGTTCGGACTCGTTTCTTCACCTCGGCCCCGGGCAACTCGCGTTCGCCATTCCCGTAGTGGTTGCACGATACGTTGGAAAGTTGCTGCTGCCTTTGCACTTCAACTTTTTTTATCTCAGCCCGCCCACCGTGGTGCTAAATAGAGCCTCCGCGGCGGCCATTCTCCTGCTGGCGCTGCTGGTGGCGTTGCCATTCTTATTGCGCGCGAAACAACCGTTGCTGGCGTTCGGTCTCGCGTGGTTTCTCTTAATCCTTGCGCCCGCTTTGGATCTCAACGCGATTGGCGAGAACTATTTCACCGAGCGCTACCTGTATATTCCATCGTTTGGCTTTGCCATTTTCGCCGGCTGGGCTTGGCTGTGGTTGCTTCGGAGAACGCGCGCCGGCCCGTCTCGCTGGGCCGCTTGGGTCGCGCTGGCGCTGGTGCTCGCGTTCTGCGTTGTGCAGATCGAGCGTCGAATCCCGGTATTGCACGACGATCTGAGTTTGTACCAAGCCACGGCGCTGGCGTCTCCCAATTCCGCGCGCGTGCAAGCCGGATTAGCCGTGACGTACGAGCAGGCTGGAAATCTTCCCGAGGCGATTGAGTACGGTCTTCGGGCGGTGGCGATCAATCCCGCTTATGGCAGCGCGCAATTTAATCTGGGGAATTCGCTGGTTGAATCGGGCCGCAGCGCGGACGGGATCGAGCACCTCAAAATCGCGCTCGCTCTGAAGCCCGGCGACGTGCTGACTTTGCGGAGCCTGGCCAACGCGTATGTCGGCCAGCGCCAATGGGCCTACGCCGAACTATCCTACCGCCGCGCGGCGCAATTGGATCCGGACCATGCGTTTTACTATCAGCACTTCATCGACAATCTGGTTCGCGCCGAAAAGATTCAGGCGCAAATCCCATCGTTGCGCAAGCAGGCCGAGCGCGATCCCAAATCTGTCGCCGATTGGAATTTATTGGGTCACGCGTACGCGACGCTGCTCGATTGGGACAACGCTGTCGCCTGCTTCCAGCATATTCTGAAGCTCCAGCCGGCGCCGGGCGATCCTGCCGTTCTGGCCGACCTAGCCACTTCCGAGCAGCAAAAGGGAGATTACGCTCAAGCAATCACCGCGTATCAGGAAGTCCTCAGCCTCCAGCCGCAGAACAGTTCCGTGCGCGCGGCCCTCGCCACCGCGCTGTATTTTGCGGGCCGCGTGGATGAATCCATCGCGCAGTTGCAACAAGTCCTCCGTGCCGACCCCACATGGCAGCACGCGGATGACGTTCACGCAGCCTTGGGCCTCGATTACGAGAAGCAGTCCAATTGGTCCGCCGCCGCGGCCGAATATGAACAGGCGCTCAACCTAAATCCGCAGCAACGGATGGCGCAGCAGCGCTTGCCAGTGGTCCGCGCACACCTGCCCGCGAACTAAGTTGCGGCAAATTTGATTCGCAATCGGGTTGAATCGAAGCTGCCGCGCTGCGCTCAGGTTTCCGTGCCGTCGGCGGCCGAGAAATAGGTGCAGTCCGGATGGTGGAACACCAGCGCGCTGACGCTCGCCTCCGGATCCATCATGAATCCTTCGGTTAAGCGCACGCCGATGCGTTCCGGCAAAAGCAATTGCCACAAGCCGGCCTGATCGTCCAGATTTGGGCACGCCGGATAGCCGAAGCTGTAGCGCTTGCCGCGGTAACGCGCGGTGAAGCGTTCCTGCATCGTCAGCCCCGGCGGATCGGGGAATCCCCAATCCTCGCGAATGCGCCGATGCAGCCATTCAGCACACGCCTCTGCCGATTCGATCGCCAGCGCTTGCAGCGCGTGCGAATAAAAATAGCGGCCATCGCGTTTGCTCTCTTCGGCACGCTCCCGGATGCCCTCGCCCGCGGTGACGACGAACAATGCGATGTGATCGCGCGCCGCGCCCGATCGTGGTAGCACGTAATCGCTCAGGCAGAGTCCGCCCTCCGCGCGCTGCCGCGGAAATCGGAATGTGTGCAGCGGAGTTTCCGAGCCTGCCGCGAATAATTGAATCGCATTTCCGTCGCGCTCGGCTTCGAAAAATTGCCACACCGCGCGCACCTTCATGAATTGCTCCGCCGCGCGTTTCACCTCTTCCACATTTTCGTACAGCTCGCGCGCCTGCGGATCGCGTTCGGCCAGCGCTTTTTCAAATTGACCCTTGAAGCCGAGGTGCCGGCCAAAAAGCATGTAAGGGTTGATGTAGCTCCAGATCTCTTTCAATTCCGGCACCGCGCGAATTTTCGCATCCAGATACGCGACAGCCGGAATCGGCAAATCCACGCGCACGCGCAGAGAGCGTTCCTCGGACGGGCGCGCCGCAATCGCAGGCCGTTCCGGCTCGGGCACGGTTTCGGTTGCTGGCGCGTGTGCGCGCAACACTTCGTCGCGGCGCGTGGTGTCGCTCAATTGATTCATCAAGTCCAGGCCGTTCATCGCGTCTTTCGCGTAGCACACCGCGTTGCCATAGCGCGGCGCGATTTTCAGCCGCGTAAATTTGTCCGAAAGCGCGGCTCCGCCCACCAGCAGCGGCACCTCGATGCCGGCGTCGCGCAAATCCGCGGCGGTGATGGCCATCTGCTCCGCGCTCTTCACCAGCAATCCGGAAAGCCCGATCGCGTCCGGATGATGCTCACGAAACGCGCGGATCAAATCTTCCGGCGGCACTTTGATGCCGAGATTGATCACCTCATAGCCGTTGTTTTTCAGCACGATCTCGACCAGGTTCTTGCCGATGTCGTGTACGTCGCCCTTCACCGTTGCCAGCAGAACGCGGGCGCGTTTCTCCATGTCGCTCGATTCCATGAATTGCTCAAGGTGGCCCACGGCCGCTTTCATGGCTTCGGCCGATTGCAACACTTCAGCGACGATCAGCTCGTTGTTGTTGAATAGCCGCCCCACTTCGGCCATCCCAGTCATCAGCGGACCGTTGATGATGTCCAGCGGCTTTGCGCCTTCAGCGCGCTTAAGCTCGAGGTCCGCGACCAATCCATCGCGGCTGCCTTCAACGATGTAGCGCGCCAAACGGGCGTCGAGCGAAATAGTTTCGCCGGCATCGCGCTCGCGCCGCTTCGCCGAACGGAAATGATCGGCGATCGCGGCGATGTGAAATTGATTGACGGCGATCTTTTGCTCGCGCGTCTGCGCGCGCCAATCCGCCGGCGCCTCGCGAAGCAGCGCTGCTTGCGCATGGTCGCCCGGAAATTCCGCAGGCGGCGTGTTGAACAATAAAGATTCCGCCAGCTTGCGCTCCAATTCCGGGATCGACGCGAATCGCTCGATGCGCTCGGCATTCACGATCGCCAGGTCCAGGCCGGCCTTGGTGCAATGGTACAGAAAGACCGAGTTCACGATTTCGCGCGTGCCCGCCGGCAGCCCGAACGAAACATTGGAGATTCCCAGAATCGTGCGCGCGAATGGAATCTCCCGCTTGATCAGCCGAATCCCTTCCATCGTTTCGACGGCGCCGCCAATGTAGTTCTCGTCGCCGGTGGCGCACGGAAAAACCAGCGGATCGAACACGATATCTTCCGGCGGCAATCCGTAATTCTCCGTCAGTAGTTTGTAGGAGCGATCCGCCACGGCCAACTTTCGCTCGCGCGTGAACGCCTGCGCCTGCTTCGGGTCTTCATCGATGCAGCCGACCACCACCGCCGCGCCGTACGACCGCGCCAGCGGCACAACGCGCTGGAATTTTTCTTCGCCATCTTCAAGATTGATCGAATTGATCAGGCTCTTGCCCTGGCAATACGTCAGCGCCGCTTCCACCGCTCTCGGATCGGTGGTATCGATCATCAGCGGTACTTTCACTTTGCGAATCAGCTTTTCGTAAAACGGCTCGATGTCGTGCAGCTCTTCCCGCTCCGTGCTCTGCAGGCAGACGTCCACGATGTGCGCGCCGCTTTTCACCTGGCGCCGCGCAATTTCGCTGGCTTCGTCCCACTGCTCCGCGGCGACCAATCCCTTGAATAGCCGCGAGCCGATCACGTTGGTGCGCTCGCCGACCAGCAGCGGCCGCGTGCTCGGTTCGGCTTCGATCGCTTCGATGCCGGAGTACACCGCGCGATGGCTCGGCTCAACAGGCCGGCGCGGCGCTTGCCCCGCGGCCATTTGCGCGATCGCACGAATGTGCTCCGCGTTTGTGCCGCAGCATCCGCCGACCAAATTCAGCCAGCCGTGGCGCACGAATTTTTCCAGCTGCGCCGCGATCGTCGTCGGCGTCTCGAGGTATAGGCCTTCCTCATTCGGCAGCCCGGCATTCGGATGGCAGGAAACGCCGCACGTCGCAAGCCCCGCGAGCGTGCGAATGTGATCGGTCATGAAGTCGGGACCCGTGCCGCAATTCAGGCCGATGCCCAGCAAATGCAAATGTTCGAGTGAGGCCCACAGCGCTTCAACATCTTGCCCCGCGAGCATCGAGCCCATCGGCTCGATCGTCGCCGAAATCATCAGCGGAATCGCGTGGCCGATTTCGCGCGCCAGCCGCTCGATGGCCAGCGCTCCGGCCTTGATGTTGCGCGTGTCCTGGCACGTCTCGAGCAGCAACAGATCCGCGCCGCCATCGATCAAGCCGCGCGCTTGCTCGTGATACGCATCGCGCAATTCATCGAATGTGACGCCGCCGGTGACGCTGATGGCTTTCGTCGTCGGCCCCATCGAGCCCGCGACAAATCGCGGCTTCGCCGGGGAAGAGAATTCATTCGCCGCGCGCCGCGCCAGCTCCGCCGCTGCGCGGCTCAATTCATACGCGCGCTTCTCCTGGCCATATTCGCCCAGCACGATCGGTGTGCTGCCAAAAGAGTCGGTCTCAATAATATCGGCGCCGGCTTCCAGATATTGGCGATGAATTCCGGTGATGATGTCCGGCCGGCTCACCACCAGCAACTCAAAGCAGCCCTCCAGCTTCGGCCCGCCGAAATCGGCCGCCGTCAGGTGCGCGCGCTGTAGCATTGTGCCCATCGCGCCATCCAGAATCAGGATGCGCTGGGCCAGCAACTCCCGCAGCTCGCTGCCGATTTGAGTCAGGTTTCTCAGCGGACTCTCCGATCACGGTCCCGGGTCGCATTACGGCCCGTCAGTTTTACCGAATTCAATTGTCTCAGGGTCGCCGCGCGAGCGGCGAATGTTTCAAGGTCTTGCGCGAATGAGGAAACGTTGGCGAAGGTTGTTGGCGTGCCTTTCTTCTTTCTACGTACTTCTTCCCACAACTATTTTACACCCGAAGGCAAGTGCGCTCCGAAGCTGCGCCGGTGTGTTGCTCAGGTTGCAATTGGATGCTGCGGATTGCGCCTAAGACTCCGCTTCGCTCAAAAATTCGGCTTCGGCCGGACCGGGCACCAGTCCTGCTTCCAGGCCGCGCGAGAGCAATTCGCGCACGGCGCTTCGCCCGCGTTCGCCGTAGCCAAGCGTCCATTTATTCACGTACATTCCGACGAATTTGTCGGCCAGCTCCGGATCCATATCGCGCGCAAATTGCATCGCGTAATTCAACGCGGCTTCGCGATGCTCCAGTGAATACGCCACGCTCTGGCGAATCGCGAGAGCAATCTGCTGCCCGATTTTCGGCCCCAGCGCGCGGCGCACCGCATTCCCGCCGAGCGGTAATGGCAATCCCGTTTGCTCCATCCACCATTGTCCCAGTTCCACCACGCGATGCAGCCCGAGCTGCGAGAACATCAATTGCCCTTCGTGGATCAGCAAGCCAGCATCGACAGCTGCCGTGCGCACGGCATCCAGGATTTTGTCGAACGGCATGATCACCGGCACGATGCGCGGCTCGAAAAGTTTCAGCGCCAGATACGCCGTCGTCCGCAGCCCCGGCACGCCCACGCGCAGCCCCGCAAGCTCTTCGCGCTTCATCGGCCGCGAAGCCACCACGATCGGCCCGTAGCCTTCGCCGAAACTCGCGCCGCAATCCAGCAGCACGTACTTCGCGCGCAAATGCGCGTACGCCGCGAAGCTCACCGCCGTCACGTCGTAGATTTCCTCGTCCGCCGCTTGGTTCAGCGTTTCGATGTCGGCCAGCACGTGCGTGAATTTCAGTCCCGGCGTCGGCACCTTGTGCGTCGCCAAGCCGTAGAACATGAACGCGTCGTCGGAATCCGGCGAATGCGCCAGCTTGATCTCTCTTGCGCGGCTTGTGGCCTCTTTAGGTGCCATCGTCGATATCCAGGAGCCCTTCCGGCCCGGCGGCCCATCGCACAGGCCGCGCCGGCGCTCACGCGCCTAATTGTCGTTCTGGGGAGACAATTCACCGAGCGATTGAAACCCTGCTGCTCGAAAGGCGGCTCGAAGGAAAACGCCCACGACGTGGGGAGCGCCGCCGGATTGCGCTCGATCTATGCTGATGCCACCCCGCAATCAGCCTAGCACAGTCAGCCAAGCCGGACAAATTCACCCGGTTCTGGTGCGGTGAGCCCGCATCATGTAAATTCAGCACTACGCGCCCGTAGCTCAGCTGGATAGAGCATCTGGCTTCGAACCAGAGGGTCGGGAGTTCGAATCTCTCCGGGCGCGCCATCTTTTGAAAGACATACAATAAGACATCTTATTTGACACTCACCTTGGCTGCCTGCCAAGTCGTGCGACATCTCATGACGCTACGCGCTCCTTGAAAATAATCACGCAGTTCAAGCTGTCCGCTTTTCTCTATTTCTCTGTCTCGTGAGGGAACTTTTTCTGCACATCCTCTTTCATAAGACCCGCCCGCGAAATTTTGGAATTCTGCGCACCTGAGTTAGACTCACACCATATCGTGCGTATCAGGCAAATGTCCTTCACCATTTCTATTTGGAAGATAGGCGGTGTTGTCGCGCTGTTGTCCGTGCTGGCAGCAACACCGGCCGCGGGACAGCTGGTGCAGGAACCACCGCCGGAACTTTCCTTTCTTTCGACCGTTCTCAAAGTCAGAAAGAACATTCCTTACGAGATGTGGGGGGAAGTGAAGTTCCCGCCCAACCGAGACGTCGGTCCGGCTAAACAGGGCAAGCATTGGTTCATTTTGGCCGAAACCGCAAACGGCAGCGATCCGGTGACGGAATGGAACAAGATCAAGTCGGCGTTCCTGCAGAACGGCTGGACCCTCGTGAAAGAATATCGGACCGGCGGACTGCTCGAGGTGCTGCAATACTCGAAGAACGGCGTGCAGGCCTGGGCGAATGTGGACACCGACGGCTCACCGCTTCTCTTTCGCCTGGACGTGATCGAAATCGCTCCGCTGCCCTTTACTTTCACGCTCGCCCCGCCTGCCGCGACTCCCGAGAAAATCGCGACCGACACGGGAGACTTTCCGTATTTGGCGCCGCTCCCCGAGTCGAAATTTCATCGCGGTGGCGCGGACAACACACCTTTTCGGGTGACGCCGCCGGGCGCCCAAGAGGCGGAAGTGGTGGCGAACGGAACGCTCTATCGCTATTACGATTTTCCCGAGATTTCAAACGTGCTGCTGACCACCGCATATCGACAAGCGCTCACCAAGGGTGGCTGGGCGATCGTGCAGGAAGGCAATAGCGTCATCTGGGCGCATTACGCGCAAAGGGGCCGGAACATCTGGGCCATGGTGTCACCGAGTCCCGGCGGGTACCTCATCAACGTGGCGGACGCGGGGTGGGTGGACCTCGGCGCAAACCTTACGAAGGCGTGCCACGTGGCGCTCTACGGCGTGTTGTTCGACTTCAACAAATCGACCTTGCAGCCGGCTTCCGACGCGACGCTGCAACCGGTGGCGAATCTGATGGCGGCGGACAAGACGCTGAAGCTGGAGGTCCAGGGTCATACGGACAACGTCGGCAGCGACGCGTATAACCAAACGCTTTCTGAAGCGCGGGCCAAGGCGGTGGTGACGTGGCTCACTCAACACGGCGTCGCAGCGAACCGGCTCACGGCCAAAGGCTATGGCAAGACCAAACCCGTCGCTGATAATGGCAGCGACGAAGGGCGCGCAAAGAATCGTCGGGTCGAAATCGCCGATCCTGCGTGTTCGCCTAAAGGCGATTGAGAGAAGCGGAAGGGCGAATCGAGATCTAGGGACTCAACTCCTGACGACAGTCAAATCGTTTCAAACTTAACAAAAACTCTCCCAAGAAAATCCTAAGATCGTCCCCTCCGGCGCGCTAGCTTAGTCAAGAATGCTCGGTTGTGACTCGCATTCAAGCTAATTGGGCGGATTAGGTGCCGGCCCGGAAGGCGCAGCAGGCGTGGCCGGGTTGCCCGGGCCCGCCGGCGTCGCTGGAGCGGTTGCAATGGCTGGAGAGGTCGCAGTGCCCAAAGCCGCTGGAGTGCCACTAGCGGGCGCGGTCGGGGCGGCCGCAATTCCTTGGTCTTTCAGTTCCTGGAATGCAGGGCTCGTCGCGAATCGTTCCGGAAATTTCGTTTCATAAGCGCCCAAGCCCGGACACACGCTGCGATGAAGCATATCAAAGCCGAGCGCTTCCATTTCTTTGCGGGCCTGGTCGGCGGTCCATCCTTGCTCCGCCATCCGATACGCCGCGACTTCCATCCCAGTCCGATCGTCGCCCGTTTCACAGTGCACAAATATTTTCTTCCCGGGGTTTTGACGAACCAACGTCAAAAACTTCACGATGTCTGAATCTTGCGGGTCGAAACAATTCCACGCAATCTCGACGTACTGCATGCCCAGCTCTGTCACTTCTTGGCGCTCGTCTCCGCGATGGGTCACGCGAAGGTTCACCACGATATTCACGCCCATGCTTGCCAGCGTGCGGAATCCCTCGCTTGTCGGCTGCCCGCCTCGGTAAAGCGTCGGCGTCACTACGCCAAAATTGCGCAGGCCTCGCATCTGCAATTTGGTTATCTCTTGGGGAGTGAGCTGCGCGCCGCTCGCCGGTGCGCTGTTTCCGCTCTGGTCCGTCTGCTGCGTCGCCTGGCGCGGCACAGGTCCGGCAGCGTGTCCCGCGACGCCCGCGGCGAAAAGCGCAATCGGAATCAGGACGCCAATCGTTCGCATTCTATGGTTGAGCATACACTTTTTTGATGCCGAGAAGGGAAGCGAGGGGCTGTTTTACAAGGAGCTAAACGCTGAATTGCCCGAAGGAGTTTGCGTCAGCGGGAAAGGGTTGCCGCCACCACATCCAGATCTGATAGATCATTCCCGGCTGCTGTTGCGACCGGAGTTGTTACCGGAAAGGACTGCACGAAGTGCTGCAGGTGCGGAAGCAACATGTGATGGTAGTGGTACACCTTCATCTCGGATACCGCTTGCGCGGTGGTCCAATGATCGAACGTCATGCGATAGAGCGCGACCATCACTCCCGTGCGGTCTGCGCCCTCCCGGCAATGCACAAAGATCTTGTCCGAAGGGCTGCCCCGCATCAAATTGAGAAATGCGCCGATTTGCGCATCGGTCGGCTCTCCCAAACCGCTCCACGGGAGGTTCACAAATTTCATCCCGAGCGATTCCACCTGCGCCTTCTCCGCGGCGACGTCTTGACCTTCGCCGTTGAGCCTAACGACCGTTCCAATGCCCAGCGCTTTCAGTCCAGCGTACGCCGCAAGGTTGGGCTGCGCGCCACGGTACAGACGCGCGTCTACCTGGCCGAAATTGTCGATCCCCGTTACTGACGCCCTCACAGCCAGCGGAGCACTTGCGTCGCCCGCCGCCCGCATCGAAGGCGCAATCCCGATCACCAGGATCAGGCCAAAAAGCAAACCCAGGGCGCGGAACGTCCCGGTTCTTGACACTGACGCAGCGCCGGATTGTCTTCGGTTCCAGATCATGTTCATGGTAGCTCTGGGGCTTGCGCCGGCTTGTGGCCGTCCATCTAGGTCCAACTCGGTAAGATCACCTGGGGCTTACACTACGTTAGATTCCTACCGCGGTGCAGGGGTTGCTCTGACAGAAAACATAGGGAACGCCAAGATTCGCGGCGAGGCCTACAACCATTGTGCCCCATTTAGGGGCTTCTATCTGTACACGCGCGGTAATCGCGAGCTACAATCGCCGCCGCTTCGGCACTCTCGGCCGCTCAGCGACATGGAGTTTCCTGGCCAGAAGGTTTGGTGATTTCCACCATGCGCACCCATATCGATCGCAGCACCACGAAACTCGCATTTCAATTCTCGCTCTTGGCCCTGATGCTGATTCTCTGCGTCGCGCCCTACCTGCTCCCGGCGCAAGCGCCTGCCGCGCCCGCAACGCAAGCTGCCTCAGCGCCAACACAATCGACGCCGCCCGCAGCCGCGACAACGCCGAATCACGCGGTGCCGTCATGGGCCTACCCCGGTTCGCCGGGCCACCCACAAGTGGCGCCGCCGCCGGACTTTCACCGCTCCAGCACGAATTTCGATACGCCGATCGGAGTGTTTGACGGCCAGTCTGATGTCGGCAGCGCCGTTGTGCCCGGCAGCGCCAGTTACGACGCCGCCACGAAGCAGTACACCATCAATTCCGCCGGCTACAACGTCTGGTATACGCGCGACGAGTTTCGATTCCTCTGGAAGAAAATGTCCGGCGACGTTTCGCTCGCGGCAAATATCGCGTTCCCCGACGTGAACGGTTACGGCGATCGCAAAGCGGTCCTCATAATTCGCCAGGACCTCGACGACGATTCCAAGGAAGTCGAGGCTGCCCTGCATGGCGCCGGCATGATTCAATTGGGCCAGCGTCCTGAAAAAGATGCGCGCATCAAGGACATCGAATTTCGCATCGGCGGCCGCGGACGTCCCGGCGGCACGAGCCCAGACAGTCTGGTCATCGTCAACGCCCAGCGGATCGGCCTCGAAAAGCGCGGCGATTCTTTCGCGCTCTTCGTCAGTCTCGATGGTGAACCGATGCACCAGTTCGGCGCGCCGATCACCCTGCACATCGACGGGCCGTTCTACGTTGGCATCGGTTTCTGCTCGCATCTGCCGGACAAATCCGATACCGCGGTGCTTTCCAACGTCGTTCTCGAAAACGCCGCCGGCGCGGTGCGCTAGCACGGTGCGGCGGACTCTCGCTCGCGTGCGTTCATGGTTCAGTTCGCGCTCGGGCCGGCGATCTATTCGCAGCCGCGATATACTCACCCTCACATGCCCGTAATTGTCTCCATGCTCCGCGGCGTCAACGTCGGCGGCCACAATATAATCAAAATGGATTCGCTCCGATCGCTTTGCGAGGGCCTGAAACTGCGCGACGCCAAAACCCATCTCCAGAGCGGCAACGTTGTGTTTAGGACTGAAGAAAAAGACCTCGCGCGCCTTTCCACGCGAATCCAGGACGCGATCGAACGCAGCGCCGGCTTTCGCCCCGACGTTATTCTTCGCACGGTTTCGGAACTGAGAAGCGCGATCGCGAAAAGCCCGTTCGCGAAGCGGCGCGACATCGATCCCAGCAAACTCCTGGTCACGTTCCTTGCCGGCGTTCCTACGCCGGAGGCGCGCAAGAAAGCCCTCGCCATTGACGCCGGCCGCGATGAGCTTCACATCGTTGGCCGCGAGCTTTACATTTATTTCCCCGATGGCTTGGCCCGCCCGAAATTGACGTGGCCGCACCTCGAAAGAGCGCTGAAGCTCTCCGGCACGGGCAGAAACTGGAACACGGTCACGAAGTTGCTGGAGATCGCGGAAAATCTGGAATCGTCATCCTGATCGCATCCGGCAGGAATGGAGTCGATTGCAACCGCCTATGCCGCCCGCAACGGGTGCGCTGGCAATTTCGTTCCGCAGTGCGGGCAGTTCGCCCAGCCGATTTCCACCGCTTGGCCGCATTGCGGGCATGTTGGCTGAAGCGGCGTCCCGCAGTGTGGGCAGAAAACAAATCCCTTTTTCAGCAGAACCGAGCAGCCGGGGCAGGGCTTCGGCAGCGGATCGCGCAAAATGAAATAGAGGATGATCCCGATCCCGTCAGGAATCAGCAGCGCAAGAAACGTCCACATTACGTAACGCATCCCGCGCCGCTTGGCGTCCGCATTCACATATCCGACCAAAAGGAACAGCGCGAGAATGAACAGGGACAGCCCGTAGGAGATCGCAATCTGTCCCGCCGGCGGCCATTTGCTAGCCTGCGGGTCCTGCACAATTGCAAGTCTCCACAGAAGCGTGGCGAGCGTTAGATACGCAATGATTCCCAGCACGTACGCCGTTCGCGGAATGATCCGCAGTTCTTTGCCCAGTCGGCTCATGCCAATCTCCTTTCGCTTTGCCGCCGTTGCGCCAGCAATACGGCCGCAAGGCCGCCCGTGGCCCACAGGAATACCGTGACCACTGCAAAACACATCCACATATGATTGAATCGCGGATCGATCCACACCAGAACGTCGCCGCTCACCCAGCGAAACACCGGCCAACTCGCCAGCGTTACAATCCAAGCGAACGCCACCAGCGAAATCATCAGCCGCCGATGCGCGCGCTGCTCGATCTCTTCGTTCAATCGCATCGCGGCCCGCGCGATCGCTCGCTCCACCACTTCACCCCTCGGTTGCGGAGTCGGCAATCGTCGCAGGCTACCGGCGAGCAGCCGCCACTCTTCAAGCTCCGCGGCGCATTCGGCGCACGATGCAGCGTGCTGCAACACGCGTTGCTCGTCATCCGGTGCGAGCACTCCGGCCGCGGCCAGTGACAATTGTTCCCGTAGCTTGCCGTGCTCCTTCATATTTTCCTGCTCCTCACGCGAATGCATTCCAGTCCTCATTTGGGTAGCGCGTCTCGATCATTTGCCGCATGCGCAAGAGCGATCGCCGTAGTTGCGTCTTCACCGTGGAAATCGGCATGTCCAGCACTTCGGCGATTTCCTCCAGCTTCATCTCTTCCTCGAATCGCAGCGTCAGCACCTCGCGGTAGCTCACCGGCAATTCGCCCAGCAGCGTTCCGATGCGTCCCGCTCTCTCACGTTCCAAGATTCCGTCGAGCGCCAGCTGATCGTGTGACGCGAGACGCGCCACTTTTGTCTCCCCTTCGATTTCGCCGGCTACCGGCTCGTCCAAACTCTCCGGCCGCACTCGCCGCAGATGATCGATCGCCAGATTGCGCGCCACGGAAAAAAGCCACGCATCGAAATTCCGCTGCGGATCGTATTTCCCGATGCGCTCCGCCACGCGCACCCACGTCTGCTGGAATAGGTCTTCGGCGTCGGCCGGCTGCCGCACCAAGCGCAGCAAATATCGGTAAAGCCGGTTCTGGTAGCGAGTGACCAGCGCCGTAAGCGCGTCCAGGTCTCCTCGCCGAAGCTGGGCCACATCGCTTTCCAGGCCCACCAGCCCTCCTTCCCACGCCGTCGCAGCGCCGCCTATCATATCCATACTACGGGCGCCCCCGGCAAAAAGACTCACCTGGGCCACCTTTCTTGCGTGGGGCCATACACACCACACGCGCCAGAAGGGGCCTTGCGATTCGCAGCGAAGGATTTATGCTAGACATTCTGCCTGTGCGTACGGTGGTCCGGAGGCCGATGTGATCCTGAAAATCGTGCAGGTTGGCGACCCGGTTTTGCGCGCAGCGGCTCGCGCACTCACCCGCCAGGAAATTCTTAGCGCTGAGACGCAACAACTCATCCGCGACATGCGCGAAACCATGTACGCAGCTCCGGGCGTGGGCTTGGCGGCGCCGCAGATCGGTCAATCGCTGCAACTCGCTGTGATCGAAGACTCGGAGGATAACCTCGAAGAAGTGCCTCCAAACGACCTGATCGAAAAGCAGCGCAGCCCCGTTCCATTTCACGTGATCATCAATCCAGTGATTACGCATTTGGCGGAAGAGAAAGCCAACTTTTACGAAGGCTGCTTGAGCCTCGCCGGATTTTCCGCCGTGGTTCCCAGAGCGCGATCGATTCGCGTGGAATACTTAGACGAACGAGGGAAATCGCGCGCGATTGAAGCCTCCGGCTGGTATGCCCGAATCTTGCAGCACGAAATCGATCATCTGCATGGCGCTCTGTACATCGATCGCATGCAAAGCCGCACATTCACTTCGCTCGAGAACTGGCGCCAGTTTGGACCGGGACGCGCGGAGCGCGATGCTTCGACAGGCCAGCCGTTGCCCGCGGATTCGCGCGACGCAGCGAAAAAATAGATCGAAAGAAGTACCTTCGCATTGCCCGCGCCGCTCAGGAAATTCCCGCGACGACGTGCTCGATTGCCGAATCGAATTCCAATCTGCCGTCCAAGTACGGCCGCCAATATTCTTCGAGCAGCGCATCGAATTGGCTCCATGGGCCCTGGTAAAGGCCGAAGCGTTCGGCGTACGGCGTGTACGGCGGATCGTTCGGCCTGATTTCGGCAAGCTCGCGCTGCATGGCGTAGCCCGTCGTGTAATACAGCAGCGCGGTGCCCAGATCGCGTGGAATCGGAATGTCGCGCCCGCGGCACAGCTCGGCAATCTTATTCATCACGCCGCCCGCCAGCACTTTTGACGCTTGATGAAACAGCTCCTCGAAACCGTACAAGCCTTGATTGCGCGCGTCCTGGCTCGCGATCACCACGTGCGGCGGGTCGAGCGTCGTGTACGCACCTTCGGAGCCGGCGTAGCATGTGACATCCACGCGCAATCGCCCGCGCGGCCAATTCTGCTGATAGATCGCGGAAAGTCTGTTCGCCAAATCGGCGCCCATCTGCGCCACCAGCGGCGCCGCTAGCGCGATCCACGCTCGATTGGCGCGATCGTGTTGCGGCCACCAGTGCGCGCGATAAATCGGCGCCGCGGATTCCAACACGCGAATCTCGTCCGCGCGCAATCCGGAAGTGCAAGCCTGTTTGCTTCGGCCGGATAAATCCGCGCAGGTTTCAAGTTCGCCCAGCCTGTCGGAGATCCGCGCGAAATCCAGACTGGTGGTCAGGTCGCGATGGCCCAGGTCCCCGGCGTAATACGCCACCGCCGCATTCCAGGTCTGGCGCTCGGCCGGCGAAAGCGCGCTGGCCGCCGATTGTCCGGCCGTTCCCGCTTGTGCGTTTGCGGGAACGTCGCCCAGCGCGATTCGCGATTGCTCGTAAAGAAAAAGGTGCAGATTCACCCAGAATCCGCTGTGAAATTCCAGCGTGGTCGGCGGCGAAGTCTCTTCTGGCGCCACATCCTGCGCCGCGCCGCGAACGGCACCCATCATCGCAACGCTTACCAGCAGCGCCGAAGCCGCCAGTAACTTTCGCTTATGAAATTGAAGAGGGAATCGCATCGCGAGCCGCCGATGTTAACTCGCCCGCCGCAAAGATGCCAACTGCGGTACCAAATGGACAAGTAGGACCCGTGAACAGGATTGACGATGAATCTCTATATATGTAGGGTTAAGCCGTGAAGATTCCCCGACTGTCACCCCAGACTCTTCGTGTGCTCGAGCAGTTCGTCGGGCGCCCGACCGCGTGGCGCTATGGCTACGAATTGAGCCGCGAGACCGGACTGAAGTCCGGCACGCTCTATCCAATTCTTATGCGCTTGGCCAATTACGCAATGCTCGAAACCAAGTGGGTGATCACAGAGGACGGGGTCCCGCCGCGGCACACCTATCGCCTTACGCCGAAGGGCGCCGAGGTGGCGCGCGCGTCGGCGAAGGATCCTCGCGCTCGTTGGAGAGCCCGCAGGCCGGCGTTCAGTGGAGGCAGAGCTTGATCTCGCGGGTTCATGTTCGCCGCCTCGCCGCTTGGCTCATGCGTTTCGCAACGCGGATTGCGCCGCGCGATCAAGGCGATTGGGCGCGCGCGATGCAAAGCGAACTCAATCACGTCGAAGGCGATTGGGCCGCGCTTCGATGGGCCATCGGCGGCGCAAGCGTTCTTGCGCGCCACGCGTTTCTGCGCGCCGTCACGCTTGGTGGCACGTCGCAGTCTTATCCACTCGCCGGTGCTTCGCTCAGCAAGGAGGGTCGCTTCATGCGCAAGACAACTCTGGCCGCAGTAGGCGTATGTGCTGCGGCGATGTTTCTTCTGTTTCTGGCACCCGCATTTCGCCAGGCATTCCGCGTTTCGCTCACGCAGTGGGACGCCTTCTTCAACCCCTTGCGTATGGGCAGAGAGCTGGACTTCAAAGCGCTGGCGCGTCGCGCGGAGCAGCAGCACGATCCCGATGGCTTGGCATTTGTCGCGATTCACGATTTTGGACAGAGCGGCAGCGCGCGTCTCGCCGACGAGGCCGTGAATCTCGATCCGAATCTAACGTGGGTATATGCGGCCGTGGCCGTAAATCATCCGCAGCTGCCGGAAATCGATCAATGGGTCCCGCAACTGAAGCAGTGGGATCCGCAGAACGCGCTTCCGTACCTGATCACGGCGGAGAGCCTCGACAACGAAGAGGTACGTCACGCCGGAATTTCGCAGGAAAAGGTACCGAGCCGTGTGGACGAGCAGAGCCCCGCATGGCGAGACGCGTTTGCAAACGCGTTTCAGTCCGCGAAGCTTGACACGTATCTTGACCGTCTCACTGCGCTCGATCGCCGAGTGCTGGTCCGTTATTCGCTCGACGATCCATACGACGCCGTTCGCGGTGAAAATTGGGGCGGATTGCCGAGCTATGCCGCCGGGGATGCTTCGCGTTATGCAGATTGGCGTCTGAAATCCGCAGAGGCACTCGAAGCGCAAGGGGATCACCAGGACGCCGTTGAAACATATTCGGAGGTGGCGCGATTCGGCAGCATGCTCGCTTTCCCGGGCGGGTTTCCGCTAAGCCACAGTCTGCAAGACGCGTATCGCCGGCTCGCAGCGTTGTGCCAGCAAGCTGGGAATATGGAACAAGCCGGTCTCTACCTGGCCCTCGCGTCAAACGTCGATCGGCAGCGAGAAGAAGAGAGAGCTTCCATGCGCGAGCGATGGGCGAGCGGGACCGTCTCGCAGTGGAACGCGTCCGTCGTGAAGGTTTCGGGCCTGATGATCGTATTTATCGGCGTGTTCGCGCTGGCCTGCGTCGTAGGTATTGTTGTCAGAAGCAGATCGTTGCGAATTGGCTCGCTGCGTGCCGGCCGTGTCGCGTGCACAATTCTCGCCGGCAGTTTCACCGGAATCGCGCTTTCAAGCGCGATGCTTTATGTCAGTTACCACCCGTACGCGGAGATTTTGCGCAGGTACGTTCGCGATGGCGATTCCAGCAG
This sequence comes from Candidatus Acidiferrales bacterium, assembly GCA_050014395.1. GTDB lineage: Bacteria > Acidobacteriota > Terriglobia > Acidiferrales > UBA7541 > DASPOJ01. Next base: position 101,481 of record JBEKDK010000005.1, read on the forward strand.
AATCGACCAGCTCAGAGTTTTTCTTTACTACACGCAAATGCCGCTCGGCGCGAATTATTTCAATGACGTATCTAACTTCACGTTTCATGTCTGGATCTGCGTCGTCGCGCTGTGCGCGCTGGCGCTTTTAGTTGCGACGCTTATCTACTTGAAACTTCGTCCGCGAGCGAGCGCCGTGGCATAAACCGCGGCATTTCGTGCGATGTGCTGCGGCTACGATGGCGGATGGGCGGCGGCCCAGGATTTGTATTGGGCGAGGAGGGCGACGCCTTCGGTGTTGTACCAGGAGTAGCCGTTGCGGCGCTCGCGGCTGATTTCATTTACATCGTCGTGAATTGTTTTGTCGCGATCGCCGAAGATCGGTTTGTCGGTGCCGATCTCGTAGTAGCGCGCCCAGATGGGGCCGGCGCCGGGCGCGGCTACGAGTTTGCGGCCATTCGGATCGTTGCGCATGGCGCGGAAATCGCCGCCACCGTAGCGGAATCCGAAAATTTCTGTTTTCGTGAACCACGCCGCCGATGCGTGCACCGCCGCGACTTCCGCCGGCGTGGGCTGCGGAAGGCTCATCAACCACTCGACGATCGTGGTGCTTTCGCCGCTGGCGATTGAGGCCATTTCATAGTTGCGCGCGGAGGTGGCCGCGAGCGTCAACGCATCGTATTGCTGCGCCCACGCCGTGCGCGCTCCATTTTCCACGATCTGAAGGCTCAGCAGGCAATTGACGCCGCGATTCGCCGCGGCCGCGGCGCGATTGCGGACATCCGCGGGCAGAAATGCGTACAGGCCCGCAGGATCGCCGGCATCGTGCAGGACTTGGATGGCGTGGAGCATGGCGTCGTCATTGATGGTGATGGCGTCATGATATCCGCCCTCGAGCGGCCAGACTTGCGGCCATCCGCCGTTGGGATATTGCGACGCCAGAAGATATTGCACGCCGCGCAGAACCGACGCTTGAAAGGGCTGCGCATCCCCGGCGCGATTAGCTTTCAGCAGCGCGGAGGTGACGTGGGCGAGATAAACGATCTGCGTGTACGTCGCGTCGTTATCGAGCGTGGCGAGGTAGTGCCATTTTTCATCCACGGGCTTATCGAAATCGGCGGGATCGGGATAGCGATTCAGATTGTCGGTGTCGTAGCGATCGCCGGGCGCGCGCGGGCGAATTGCCATGTTGATGTTCTTGCTCCAGCCACCGTCGGCGAGCTGATAGCTGATCGTGTTGGTCGCGACGCGCACGGCGTCAGCGCTGATGTACCAATCGTCCGTTTTGTCCAGCGGCAGAGTGCGCGCGTTGAAGCCCTGCGGCGCGGGTTTTGACTCCGTGACGTTGTTGGCCTTCATTTCCGCTTGCAGAGTCGCTTTGTCGATCTCCTTCTGCTTTTCGGACGCCGCCAAATACCCGCGCCACGCCTTGCGTTGGCTGCGCGGTAGCGTGGCGATGCGCTGCAGTGTCACCGGCTGCGCGATGATGTTCGTGCCGATCACGGTGGCCGCCGCGCTCGTGCACAGAGCGCACGCCGCCAGCGGAATCAGGAATAGCGATCGTGTTTTCATGACGCTCTTCTGACGCATTCAGCGCGTCGGAGGTTACCGTTGCACGCCCTGCGTGCTCATGGCTGCGTTTGCGCGTCGGAGCCGGCGTCGATGCGCGGCTCCTCGGGGCCGGCGACGGCGCCTTTCAAGTCCGCGCCGCGCAGGGCGCCGCTGGAATCGAGGAAAAACGAACGTTTGCCGGTTTTGCCGTAGGCGATGGGTGTGGCAGCGATTTCGTATTGCGCGAGTTTGTTCTGATCTTCGGGCGTGTCGGCGGCGGCGGAGGGAACGATGCGATACCGGAATTTGTAGCCGCCCTTTTGGCCCGCGGCCAATTCGGCGTCGATCAGGCTGGCGGCATCCGGAGAAATTCCCGAAGGCGGCGCGGGGCCGAGCTGCGCAAGAGTGTCCGGCAAAGATCCGAAGGCGCGGCGGTAAGCGTCCAGCGCGGATGCCATGGCGCGCAAATTATCGACCGCATCGTTTTCGCGCGCTTCCGCGTCAGCGTGAGCCCACTCGTCGGAGAGCGCCTGAACATCGAGCATCACCAGGCCCAGCGATAGCAATTTCCATTGGCCCTGCTCGCGCACCAAGCCGAAACGAATCGTGCGCGTATCCTCGCCGGGGCTGGGCACGGAGATCGCAATGAAGGCGACGTTGTCGCGCACCGTCGTTGGGCCGAACCGCATTTCGGTGGTGATCGCGGGAGTCTCGCAGCGCAACACCGTCAGGCCATCGTCGCTGGTGGAGATCAGCGGATGGCCGGGATCGTCGAGCTGAACCATGCGCTTCATGAAGGCGATCTTTTGCGGTCCTACGAGATTCAGAAACGCAGCGGAATTATCGGAAGGCAGAAAGCTGGCGAAGGTGGCAGGGTCTTCCTGGCACGCGGCAGAGAGCGCGCCGGTGAGCGCCGTGGCGACGTCGGTGGCGACGGGCGGGGTTTTCTGCGCGGCGGCCGTGGAAGCGGCGAAAAGCGCAGCGATCAGGATAGCGATGCAGCGTCGCGCGGTCGCGGCACGTGCCTTGTGAATACCGCGACAATCCGATAGGCCGCCCTCAGGGGTTAAAACCCCTGAGTCGGCTGTGTTTGACGGCACGGCTGAAGCCGTGCCCTTACAAAGCTCAATCGCGCGACGGCTTCTCGCCAATCTCATCTGGTATTCTCCGTGCGGGCTTCGCGCAGAATGCGCGGCAATTCGGCGGTGAATTTCGAGCGCGGCATCACTTCGTCGCAACCGGCGGCGCGCGCTTGCTCGGCCAAATCGGTTTGGACGTGCGAAAGAAATGCGATGACGCGGCGGGGCGCGCCGTTGCCCGGCGCGTTTGCGCCAGCTGCGGCGTTGGTAGGCGACGCGTTGCGCAGCTGAGCCAACGCCTCGAGCGGATTCGCGCGCGAGTTCAGATCGAGAAGCAGCGTCGCGCCGGGATTCTCCGCTGCCGCGCGCAACAGCGCGTCGCTAGTGGAGAATGTTTTCAGCTCGACGCCGGTTTGGCGCGCGGTTTCGGTCATCTTCGCCTGGAAGAAAATGTCGTCCACCAGAGCCAAAGCGTCAGGCATTGCGCTCCCTCATTAAATAGTCAGCCCAAATAGTTCGATGCGGAATCGTCGAAGCATCGACGCCCGACCGCCTTCCCTGTATCACGGCGCTCCGCGCGCCGCAAGGTGTCGCAGGGTGAGCGACTTCCGCGCCGCGGACGACGCTCCGAGCGAAAACAGGTTGACAATGTGCAGGGGAGGTACCCACACCCCCGGTATGTTTTTGTTAAGATGTTCATAATGCGGGACTTCCCCGGAAAGAGTGCGCATGAGTGTGAAAACAAGCAAGTTGATACGGGATTATGCCCTTGACACAGGGTAGCCTTTCTGATAGGCTATTTCTTGATGGGCTTGGCATTCATCCTCGCAACGTGCTTCTTGGCTTCCCTCAGTACCTTGGGATGGAAGACGTGCCGCGCCAACTCATCCGTGGTCATGTCCTTGGGTTGCTTTTTAATCTTCTTTGTCATGGTGCCCCGATGAAAGAACAAATGGATTTGTGCCAGCTAGTCGAAAAGTACGGCGACGATACCAACTGCCGTAAGGCGCTAGAGAATCTTCGTTGGCCGGATGGCGCGGTCTGCCCATCATGCGGCTCGAAGAAAATCTCGCGCATCGTTGCTCGCAATCAATTCGACTGCGACTCATGCCGCTACCAGTTTAGCGTACTCTCTGGCACCATTTTTCACGATACCCATCTGCCGCTGCACAAGTGGTTCCTTGCGACCTATCTTCTCTGCGAATCCAAAAAGGGGATGGCGGCGCTCCAATTGCAGCGGATGCTCAAGACCACGTATCGCACGGCATGGTATCTCTGCCATCGCATCCGAACGGCCATGCAGGAGACTAATCAGAAGCCTTTGACCGGCACGGTAGAGATTGATGAAACCTACGTTGGCGGCAAGAAGCGCCGTTGGCGTCCACGATCTACCAAGCAGGTCGTTATCGGCATCCGGCAACGCAATGGCGATCTCCGACTGATTCGCGCCGAAGATGCGAAGTCCAAGACGGTGCAAGAGATTATCCGAGCGAACGTTGGCAGCCACGTCGAAGTGATTATGACGGACGAATCGAGCATCTATCCGTGGGCGCTGAATCACATGGACAGCGGCAAACACAAGACGATCAATCACTCGAAGAAGTATGCCCACGGCGACGTTCATACCAACACTGTCGAGTCCGCCTTCTCGTTGCTCAAGCGCGGCATTGTTGGTACGTGGCATAAAGTAGATGCGAAACATCTCCCAGCCTACCTAGACGAAATGTGCTTCCGGTTCAACAACCGCAAGAACCCTTATCTGTTTCGGGATACTCTCAAAAACCTTGTAAATACACGCAATATTGAATACAAGGAACTCGTCGCCACAACACAAGAGCCGGATGCGGCATAAAATGCTGACACTGTTTTTGTTCACCATTGTTCTTCAAATCTCACCATCCGCACATGCGAAACAACCAGTCATACAGGAAAACGAAAAACCCACCGTAACCGACACAAGACAACAATCCGTTACCAACAAACCCTCCGATCCTTCGACTGTAGGCCATTCTGATGGTGCACAAAAACCCCCAGAGGAAACAAATCCCGGCCAAGCTCCACCGAACGAACGGATTTATAAAGTTAATGTAGTATCGCAGCCGAACCAACCACGCGATCCGTGGTTCATCGCCTCCGTTATAGCTAGCTTGCTCCTGGTTGTGGCTGCTGGAGGAACCCTGGTTATCCTCTGGCGTCAAACTAACGAAATCAGCAAGCAAGTAACCTCGTTGATGAACAGCGAGCGTGCTTGGATCATGGTCGATGTCGATACACTGGTCGCCAATGATCCACTTCATCGTCGCGGGGCTATCGTGATAAACAAGAATAGTGACGGGATCGAAACAACAAACGTTCGTTTCCATTTTAATTGCCGGAACCAAGGAAGAAGTCCAGCTTGGATTATTGAAAAGCGAATCAAGTTGTGGGTTTTTGAAGCGAATAAAATCCCAGAGAATCCGCCCTTTTTCGTGCTCGGTGCCAATAGTTTTCAAGATGATCTCGTATCTATGATCGCCGGAAAAGAATTCCCCTGCATTGCCGAGGTTGAGTGCACCGGACAGATACAAGACCGCCAAGTGACCTGCTCCCCGAAATTTAGTCCAGCCAAAAGTTAGCTTCTCCGGGTATAAGACCACGAGAGGAGAAGCACCATGAAGAGGAGCCGCTTTAGTGACGAGCAGATCGTCGGGGTGTTGAA
>JBEKDK010000006.1:0-67573 GCA_050014395.1 Candidatus Acidiferrales bacterium
CGAAATAAAAATCCGGTTCCGTGCGAAATGTTTCCGCGAGTTTCGTGTACGCTGGCTTCGCGACGTCCTTGTGGCCGCCTTTCCACGATGCGCGCGCGGTCGATTTCTGACGTTCCATCTCTTGTTCGAATTCGGATTCGTCGAGTTCTATGTTCGAGTCCCGTAAAGCGTCCCTGATAAAATCGAGCGGTAGACCATATGTGTCATAAAGCCTAAATGCCCGCTGGCCGGAGAACTTGCGGACTGGATCGCCTGCTTTTCTTGCGAGCGCATCGACAGCCCGCGCTTTCTCGCCAACACCTGCTGTGGGTGACGAAAGAATAGCGCCCACCCTAAGCCACTCAGCGTGGTGCTTCTGAATCCAGGCGGGGTTGCCGGCGGCATAGGTGCTCTCGATCAAAGACAGTAGGTCCTCATCGAGTTTCTTAAGGCCGACATCCAGCGTGCGGCTGAAGCGCGATTCCTCAGCATTGAGGATTTGCCGGATGCGCGCGGCGGAATCGTCTAGTTCCGGGTACGCGTCGCGCATCAGCGCGCGCACGCCGTCAGACAATGGCGCAAGCAGCGGTTCCGACGCCCCAAGAAGCTCGCCATGGCGCAGCGCGCGCCGAATAATCTTGCGCAACACGTAGCCGCGTCCATCGTTCGACGGAACGACGCCGTCGGAAATTAAAACCGTCGCGGCGCGCGCGTGATCCGCAAGAATGCGCAGCGAGGGTTGAATCTCAGGCTTATGCGGATCCGCGTTTGCCAGATGCGCCGCGGTTTCCATCAGTGGGCGAAACAAATCCGTGTCGAAATTGCTGGTTTTGCCTTGCAACACCGCGGCTAGGCGCTCGAGGCCCGCGCCGGTATCGATCGAAGGCTTGGGCAACGGCGTGACGCGGCCTTCGGCGTCGCGATTGAACTGCATGAAGACGAGGTTCCAGATTTCGACGTAGCGCCCGCAATCGCACGGAAACGCGCAATCCTGGTGCCCGGCGTCGCTGGCCGCCGCGCCCATGTCGTAGTGAATTTCGCTGCACGGGCCGCACGGACCGGTTTCGCCCATGGCCCAGAAATTTTCTTTTAGGCCGGGAATCGCAAGCGTTCGCTTTTCGGGCGCGCCAACCTTTTTCCAAAGCGCTGCCGCTTCCTCATCCGTGCCGAGCGGATTGCCGGGCGTCACTTCCGCGCCGCCGAAGACGGTGAAATAGAGTTTGTCGACCGGAATTGCGAACCTCTTCGGCGAGGCGATCAGCTCAAAGGCGAAGGCGATGGCATCCTTCTTGAAATAATCGCCGAAGGAAAAATTGCCCAGCATTTCAAAAAATGTGTGGTGACGATTGGTGAAGCCGACATTTTCAAGATCGTTGTGCTTCCCGCCGGCGCGCACGCACTTCTGCGAACTCGTAGCGCGCTTATAATCGCGCTGCTCGAGGCCCAGGAAAACATCCTTGAATTGATTCATCCCGGCGTTGGCGAACAGCAGCGTCGGATCGTTCGCCGGCACGAGCGAGGAGCTGCGCACTTCGCGATGCCCCTGCGCCACGAAATAATCCAGGAATTTGCGGCGAATTTCGCTGCCGGTCAGCATGTTCGTGTGATGTGCGTCATCGATTGATTCCGGCTGGCATTATCGCAGACGCGTTCCGCGGTCGCAACGCAGGCCGCAGCATCGTGCGCGACGATGAGAAATTAGCGGCCGTGAGAAACGGGCGGAGACAAGCTCCGCCCCTACAAAGGCTCACCCTCTTCGAGGAGCGCGGCGGCATCCTCCGCGATGGCAGCGGCTTTGGCATCGCGCATGACAACGCGCAGCTCGCTGCGAATTGTATCGCCGGAAAAGCCGGCGCGGATCAGGCTGCGCTGCAGCGATGCCAATCGCCGCTGATCGAGCGGGCCACGCAAAGCTTTCAACTTCCGCGCAATGGTTTGCCGCACGACAGCGCCTTCGTCGGTCGATACTCCGATTTCCGCCAGCGCAGCTTCGATGTGCACGTCCGGCACGCCGCGCGCACGCAATTCCCGCGCGATGCGATACGAGCCTTGCCGCCGCACGCGCGTGCGATGCGCCGCGAACTGCCGCGCGTACACCGCGTCATCCAAATAGCGCCGCTCGCGCAGGAGCGCCAGCACGCGCGGCGCCGCTTCCGGATCGAACGCGCGCTGCTCGAGATATTTGCGCATCTCGAATACGGAATACGCGCGGCGCATCAGCGCGCGCATCGCCGCGACGTAAAGATCTTCGTCGGAATCGTGTTTGCGCGGCCCGCGAGACATCGCAGCAGAAGCATAGGTGCGGTCCGCAGCAGAAGCAAGGAAGCGGTAGACCTGCGTAACGGAAACGTTGACGAGCGCAGCCCGAGCGGCAAAATTCACAAATTCCTTGTGTGACGCTGGAAGAAGCACTAGGATGCGCGATCCATAGGGCGCGGAAGACGCACGAGAGCGCGCCCAGCGCGAACGAAGAAAGGCGAGGAACCTGGATGAGCGTTCAAATGGCGAAATTGTCGTGGTCGATTTGTATTGCCGGCGTCGTGGGAATCGGCTTGCTGGGGATTTCGGCGCCGCCAGGCCAATCGCAAATGCAAACTCAGACGCAAGGCCAGACGGCGCAGCCTCTGCAGCGCGCGCTGGTGAACCTTTACGAGGTTGCGAAATCGATCATCGCCAATCCGAAGAATGAAGCCGAGGAACATCCGGGGGGATCGCCCACGTTTCCATATCCCGACGCCATTCAGGCGCAATGGGACGCCAGCACGAATGCTTATGGCAAAAGTCTTACGCAACAGGAACGCGACGCATTCATGCCGTGCGCCACGCATTTGAACAACGCGATCGCGGACATGGAAAAGGGTTACACCACTGTAGACACTCAGCCGAAGACGAATACCGGGGCGCAGGAGAGCGCGCAGAAAAGCTACGCAGACGCGAAGACTGAGTTCGCGCAGTGCGATGCAGCATATGCGTTGGCGCAAAGCGAAATCGGCAACGGCGCCGCGAATAAGCCGCAGCAAGGCGGCGCAGACACGAATGCGAGCCCTGAGCCGGCGCCTGAAAACCCTCCGGCAGGAACGCCTGAGACTCCGACGAGCGATACAACTCCGCCGAGTAACGCAACTGCGGCGAGCAACGGACCAATTGACGGAAGTGTGGAAGAGGCTGAGCAGCCGGGCTCGATCGACTGGACGCCGACGCTCGATCCGCTGTTTGGATACTTGTCGAAAGAGTGGAATCTGGTGACGAGCGATCCTAAGAACAAGGATTGGGCGCGAGACAACGATGGAAGTACTTTGACGCTGAAACTTCAGCCGGATCAGGCGCCGGAGATGGTTTCGGTTAGCGGCGCCCGGGGTTCGTCGCTTCGTACCATCATGGAGAGCGGCAACGTGCCGGTGACGAAGTTTCCCAACGGATCGAGGCTGAGCTCGGTTGTGGTCGCTCCCAAATTCCTCGTCAAGCCAACACCGGGGAAATTGCGCACGCGAATGAAATATTACGAACGCGACGGAATCTTCAAGAGCTACCAAGTGGCGCAGTAAAAATCGTGATGGTGAAGCGCGTGCGGGATGATCAATCGACGCAGGGAACTGAAGATAAGTGATTCCTGGCGTCGCGCTTAGCGCTTGCCGAAGCGCTCGAATTCCGTCATGGCGCGTTCCATTTCTTCGCGCGCCGCGTCGGCGGCCGAGCGCACGCCTTGGACGCGCAGCTTGAAATCGTCCGGGTTCGATGCGCGCAGCAGCGCTTCTTCGTACGAAATCAATTGCCGCGTGTAGAGATCGTAGAGCGATTGATCGAAGGTCTGCATGCCGTATTGACTGGTGCCGGCGGCGATGGCGTCGTGGATCAGCCGCGTTTTGTCGGGATTCATCACGCAATCGCGAATGTAAGCCGTGGCAATCATCACCTCGACGGCGGGCACGCGGCCCTTATCGTCCGCGCGGCGCACCAGGCGCTGGCTGACGACGGCCTTCAGCGTGGCGGCCATTTGCAAGCGAATCTGTTTTTGCTCCGGCGGCGGAAACACGGCGATGATGCGCTGAATGGTTTCGGTGGCGTCCAGAGTGTGCAAGGTTGAGAAAACCAAGTGGCCGGTTTCCGCGGCCAGCAGCGCCGTGGCGATGGTTTCCAGATCGCGCATTTCGCCGACCAGAATCACGTCCGGATCTTGGCGCAAGGCGGCGCGCAGCGCGGTTGAGAAATTCGCCGTATCCACTTCCACTTCGCGCTGATTGATGAAGCTGTGCTTATCGCGATGCAGAAATTCGATGGGGTCTTCGATGGTGATCACGTGATCGGGCCGCGTGGAATTGATGCGGTCAATCATCGCCGCCAGCGTGGTGGATTTGCCCGATCCGGTGGTGCCCGTCACCAGCACCAAGCCGCGGCGCTCTTCGCAAATCTTTTCCAGAATGCGCGGCAGCTCCAGCTCTTCGATCGTGCGAATTTTCGTGGGAATTACGCGCAGCACCATGCCGACGTTGCCGCGCTGCTGGAAAACGTTCACGCGGAATCGCCCCAGGCCGGCCACGCCGTAAGCCATATCCAGCTCGGCGGTTTCTTTGAATTTTTGCTTCTGCCGATTGGTCATCATCGAGAAGGCCATCGACAGCATTTCTTCCGGCGTCACGCGCGGCACATCGGCCAGGGGTTCCAGCTCACCATCGATGCGCAGATAGGGATGATTGCCGACCTTTAGATGCAGATCGGAAGCTTTGCTTTCGACGGCGCGACGCAGCAGATCGTCAATGATCAGAGCCATGGCGGAAAAGTAACCTCTCGATGCGTCACTGATCGAGGCTAGCATCCGCCCAGAGGCGAGACAAGGCCGCCGGTACCAGAACGGCGCAGGCTAGTAACGGGGTAATTTCGGCATGCGCGGACGGGCATGCAGGGCATGCACAGGGCGCGCGGCCCGCGCGTCTTAGCGTGCTTTTCTCAGGAACGCCGCGTCGTAAATCCAAGCGGCTAGCACTCCTCCAGCCAGCGGGCCGACCCAATACACGCCGTGATTCAGCCAATCGCGGCTGGCCAGCGCCGGGCCGAACGCGCGCGCGGGATTCATCGACCCGCCGGTGAACGGTCCGCCGACCATAATATTGATCGCGATCGTCAGGCCGATGGCGAACCCGGCGATTTTGTCGAACGCGCCGCGCTCGTCCACGGCCGTCGCAAACACCACGAACACCAGGAAGAATGCCATCAGCCCTTCGACCACCATCCCCTGAGCGCGCGTGATCCCGGGCGCCAGCGCCGGCGCGCCCAAATGCACCACGCGCCACACTGGCTCCGGCACGAACGAGCGCAACGTGTAGGCCGCCGCTGTGCCTCCGGCGAGCTGCGCAATCCAATAAAGAATCGTGTCAAAGGTAGTCGCGCGCCGCGTGACCCAAAAACCGATGGAGATCGCGGGATTGAAGTGCCCGCCGGAAATATGCCCCAGCGCGCTCACCATAATCGCGATGGGCAATCCGAATCCCAGCGCAACCCCCAGCAGGCCAAGCCCCGGTTGCCCCAAGGCCACCAGGTACTGATCGGCGCACACCGAGCCACAGCCGAAAAAAACCAGCGCGAACGTTCCGAAGAATTCAGCCAGCATCTTTTGCGGCATGCTATACGTCATCGGCAGCCTCCACGGCGGGGCGAGAAGCGCGAGAGAATTTGGGTGGCGCGCGGATACCCATCCCGCCGCCGCGGCGGATTCTATAAGAGGGAATAGGGTGAGGTCAAAGATACGCGGTCTGATTAGCGAGTTACTTTGTGCCAGAGTCTAACTTAATTGCTCTCAAGGCAACGATGACGGGACTTGGATCGGTAGTGGTACTCGTAAGCCCCATTTGTTGACGCTCAATCTTGAGCAACTCTGTCGCTATTTCTTCGTCGGTTGCTCCGCGGGCAAGCATTCCGTACATATCGCCGATGTAACTGTCGTATTCGTCTCGAGGCCCTCCAAGCGGTTTAATCCCGATAGGATCCCAGATGTCCACGAGCACGTTACGGATCTCGTCTTGAATCCTGCGAGCGTCACGCTTCTCAATCACGGGGAAAGCGTCCTACGCGCTGGAGCTTGCGCGTCTATCGCACGGCGACGCCGGCCGGCACGGGCACCGGCGTGAGCCAGTTGTGGCGATCGGGTTTATCGCCGTGAACGATGGCGAAAAATTCTTCTTGCAGCTGCTTGGTGATCGGCCCGCGGCGCCCTTTGCCGATCTGAATCTTGTCGATCGAGCGCAGCGGCGTCAGTTCGGCTGCCGTGCCGGAGAGGAAAACTTCGTCGGCGAGGTACAGCATTTCGCGCGGCACGGATTGTTCGCGCACGGGAATCTTCAGATCCTCGCACAGCGTCAGCAAGCTTGCGCGCGTGATGCCTTGCAGGCCGCAGGCGCTGATCGGCGGCGTCCACACCGTGCCATTCACAACCAGAAAAACATTTTCGCCCGAGCCTTCGCTCACCAGGCCGGATGGATCGAGCGCGATTCCTTCGGCGTAACCGTTGAGCACGGCCTCCATGCGAATCAACTGCGAGTTCATATAATTCGCCGCCGCCTTGGCCATCGAAGGCAGCGTGTTCGGAGCCATGCGAGCCCATGAGCTGACGCACACGTCCACGCCCTGCTCCAGCGCCGCCGCGCCCAGATACGCGCCCCAGCCCCAGCACGCGATGTACACCTCAACCGGATTGCCCAGCGGGCTGACGCCGACGTCGCCGTAACCGCGCAGCGCGATTGGGCGGATGTAACAGGAGTCCATGCGATTCGCGCGCACCACTTCCACCGCGCCTTGACACAGTTCGTCGAGCGACGCGGGCAATTCCATGCGATAAATTTTCGCGGAGTGCACCATGCGCTGCATGTGATCGCGCAGACGGAAAACCGCCGGACCTTGTTTGGTTTGGTAGCAGCGGATGCCCTCGAAGACAGCGGAGCCGTAGCTCACCACGTGCGACAGCACGTGGATCGTAGCGTCGTCCCAGCGAATCATTTTGCCGTTGTGCCAAATCTTCTCGGTCTTTTCGATGCTCATAGAAATTCTCCGCGCAAGCGCGCGCATACCAAAGTGAGCAGCAGTATAACATACGGCCTTCGCGCCGAGGCCGAGCGCAGGCGCGTAGTTACGCGCGATTCGGGCCAAAATGGACTATGCGATCGTGATTGCGCCGATGACGCGCGGAAGGAAATGCTGGTGACCCGCACGCGCTCAGCGCGGCGGCGCGGCGGTCAGTGTGAACTGTTTTTGCACGGACGGGCTGCCGGTATTTTCGAGCGACCGCATCCCGCCGTGATACGTTTCCCACATACCCAAGAGGAGAAACGGAAGAATTGTCGAAGCCGCCCAAAGCTTCGCGCGGCGCGGCGCCTTCGCGCCGGGATCCCATCGAAACAACTGTTGGGAGATGACGAAGGCCACCGCCGCGGAGCCCGCCAGCGACAGGATATTGGGGCCAAGGCGCAAGATCGAATCCCCGCGTACCAGAGTGCGTTCAAGCCCTGTCATCAGGTATGTCGCGGGGACGTAGAGAGCTACATGTTTCAGCCAGTTCGGAAACAAGCTCAGGGGAAACGTCGCGCCACCGAGAAACAGAAACACAAACCACAGCGCCTGATTGATCATCTGCGTCTCTTGCGCGGTGTTTGTGACGCTGGCGACGATCAAGCCGAGCGAGGCGAACGTCACAGTCCCCAGCGTGACCATCGCGAACACCCCAACCAGGTTTCCCCACTGCGGCATGTGGAATACCCAGCGCGCCAACAGAATTTGCGCGATCACGATGGGCAGCGTCAGAAAATAGTTCGATAGAATGCTGGAAGCCAGCAACTCCCCGGCTCCCACCGGCGCCAGACGAAACCTTCGCAAAATTCCCATCTCGCGGTACGTCACGAGCTGCATGCTGAGTCCCCAAAAACTGCCCATCACCGTCAGCGCCAGCACGGAGGCAAGCACGCGCGGAATCATGGGGTTTCCGCGCCCGATAAATGCACAGATTCCTATCAGAAGCCCCAAAGGCATTCCCGCGCTGAAGAAAATAAATACCGGAGTGCGCAGCGCCAGGCGCATCCGGTTCACCGTCAATGTCCACGTGTGTCTCATCGTCTCGTCAATCGCGCAACTTGCGTCCCGTTAGCTCCAGGAAAACGTCTTCGAGCGTTGGCGCCGAGATGTCCAGCCCGGCCAATTCGTTTCCGGCGCTTTCCAGATGCTTCACCAGCGCCACGATCGTCGCCGGCACGCGCGAGGAGTGCAGCACCCACGCGCCATCCACTTCGCGCGCGTCCGCCACGCCGTCGAGCTGCGCCAGAGCGCCATCGATCGCCGGCCGCGCCAAACGCACTTCGATGCGTGTGGTTCCGGCCGCGCGCTGCTTCAATTCGCGTGGCGTGCCCTGCGCGATCACTAGGCCTTGATCGACGATCGCCACGCGATCGCACAGACGCTCGGCTTCTTCGATGTAATGCGTCGTAAGCAAAATCGTTTTGCGCTCGCGCTTCAGCTCTTCGATCACGTCGTAAATTTCGCGCCGCACCTGCGGATCCAGGCCCGCCGTCGGCTCATCCAGAAATAAAACTTGCGGCTCGTTGACCAACGCCAAGGCCAACGCCAGGCGCTGTTTCTGCCCGCCGGAAAGCTGGCCGTAGAACGCGTGGCGTTTTTCCTCCAGGCCGAAGCGGCGCAAAAGATCGGTCAAATTGCGCCGGCGAGGATAAAAGCTGGAAAACATCGCCAGCGCTTCGCCCACGCGAATTTTGTCCGGCAGCGCCGTGGCTTGCAACGTCGCGCCGATCTCTTCTTTCAATCGGTAATTGCTGCGTTGCGGATCCAGGCCGCAGACGCTGGCGCGCCCGCCGTCCGGCGCCCGCAATCCTTCCAGGATTTCGACGGTAGTGGTTTTGCCCGCTCCATTCGGCCCCAGCAGGCCGAACACTTCGCCTTCGGTCACTTCAAAGCTGACGCCGCGCAGCGCGACGACGCTGTCGTAACTCTTGGTGAGCTTCTCGACTTGGATGATTGGCGCGGCCACGACGAATTTCTATCTATAACATACTCGCGCGCGCCGAGCGAATGGCCGAGCGAGAGCTCCGCGGCATGAGATTGTGCGCGGCCCGAGCGATTTTCTTTGGGAGGCCGGGGCTTCAGCCCCGGCGTTTACGGTGTTGATTTGGAGTGCCCCATGTTCGCCCAGTCTCACCGGGCGAACGTGGGGATTGTGAATTTTGTCCTGTGCGCAGCCGGATCCAAACCACAGACCCACCTTCGCCCCACAAAACCTGGGCGAAGATGGGGCACCCCAGAAAAAGAAAAGCCCCAGAAGCTTCAGTGCCTAAAGGCCCATCTCCGATCGTCCTCTATGCCGGACCTAAAGGTCCGGCCTCCCAAAATGCAAACCCTCCACCCTTCTGCCGCTGCGCCTCAGAATCCAATATTTATTACCGGTGAGCGCTGCGATTGGGCATCTTCCATGCGTGACGCTTCCAGTCCACGCGCCCTTCGATGAAGCCGACGCCTTCGCTTTCCAGCAAACGCCGCTGCAGGCTGGCGTACGGCTCGCGCACCAGAATCCTGCCGCCGGCGCCGAGCACGCGATGCCAGGGAATTCCGCGCCCACGCGGCGTTGCAGCCATGGCGCGCCCCGCCGTGCGCGCTCCGCCCGGTAAGCGCAGCGCGCGCGCCAGTTGTCCATAGCTGACGACGCTGCCGCGCGGAATCTTCTTCACGAATCGATACACCGGCTCCCAGGAGGAGCGCGGCGAGGCGCCGGCCGATCGCGTCTTTTTTGCCTTAGACATCCGGAGTGATTCTAACCGTGATCGGCGCTGCGCGCGCGTGCGGGGCAGGGAGTAACTCTTGCGCAAAAACCGTTGCTAGCACGGAACAGCATCTTGACACGCGTAGTGGAATCTAAATACACTACGTAACAGTGTAGTGCCGGGTTCCATTTAGGAGCTTGCAATGGCTTTCTTGCGACGCAAGGGCAACGCCTTCTACCTCGTGCACAACGTGCGCGAAAACGGCAAGGTTCGCCAACTGCACCTTGCCAAGCTCGGCGACCGCCCGCGCATCACCGACGACGTCGTCCGCCGCGTCTCGCGCCAATATCCGCTGATCGAAGTGAATTGGAATCAGCTGCGCGAAGAGGTCAATAGCCGCGTCGAACTTTTCGATCCCCAATCGCAGTACGTGCAAAAGCTTTTGGGCGAGTTGCGCTCGCTCAATCTGGATTTGACCGACCTGTTTCCGCCCTTGCTGGACGTTTCGCATTCGCCCGAGACGGGCCGCGAAATCATCACGCAGTTGCGGTTGTTGCAGTCCACGGTCGGCGTGAAGCTCGATCAGTTTGACCGGTCTCCCCAACGCGGATTGCTTTCGCGCGGGACCTATCGTTAGGAGGGCATCATGACCGCCGCCAGCCGCAAGACGACTCTCGACACCTCGCGCCGCAGCGCGGACTCGCTCGAGTTCGACGCCGCGCTGCGCCGCAAAATTGTCGGCCAGCCCGAGGCTGTGGCCGCGCTGGTGGACCTCCATCAAGTGTTCGTGGCGGGAATGTGCTCGCCCGGCCGGCCAGTGGCCAACTTGCTTTTCCTGGGGCCCACGGGCTCCGGCAAAACGCGCATCGTGGAAGCCGCGGCGGAGATCCTTTTCGGCGATCCGCGCGCCGTGATCAAGGTGGATTGCGCGGAATTTCAGCACTCGCACGAAATTGCCAAGCTGATCGGTTCGCCGCCAGGCTACTTGGGGCATCGCGAAACGCATCCGCTGATCACCCAAGAAGAGTTGGCGAAGTATCACACCGAGAAAATGAAACTGAGCTTTCTGCTGTTCGACGAAATCGAAAAAGCGTCGGATGCACTGTGGCAATTGCTGCTCGGTATTTTGGACAAGGCCACGCTAACGCTTGGCGACAATCGCCGTGTGGACCTCTCTCAGTGCGTCATTATTCTGACGTCCAACTTGGGCGGCGGAGAAATCACGGAGCTGATGACCGGCAGCATGGGATTCGTGCAGCCCGGCGACAAGAAAGAAGAGCGCGCGGGCCGGCTGGATGAAAAGGTGGAACGCACCGCATCCGCGGCGGCCAAGAGAAAGTTTTCGCCGGAGTTCATGAATCGCCTGGACAAAGTAGTGGTGTTCCATCCGCTGCGCGCGACGGAGCTAGAGAAAATTCTGGAAATCGAGCTGGGTATGGTGCAGCAGCGCGTACTGGAAACTCCGCGCGGCCAGTTCTTGTTTCGAGTGACGCCGCCGGCGCGCGAATTCCTGCTGCGCGACGGCACCGATCTGAAGTACGGTGCGCGCCACTTGAAGCGCGCAATCGAGCGCCACGTGGTCTATCCGCTTGCGAATTTGCTGGCCACGGAACAAGTCCGCCTCGGCGACGTCCTGCGCATTGATTGGGACCCGGTTGGCACTTGCTTGACCTTCGAGCGCGAAGGCGAAGGCGCGGTGATCGCGCGGCCTACCACTGCGACTCGCGTCGCGGCAGCGTACGCAGGTCGAGCCAGTGGCGGCCGCGCCCTCGAACTCCCTATTCCCAGTGTCGCCAGAGAAGTGCAAGCGCCGGCCGGCGCGTCTCCGGTCGCGCCCGCTCCTGCGCCCACCAATCGGCGTAAGACAGACAACATCTAGCTTCGCGTGCGCACGACGGGCCGCGCAAATCAATGTGCCAACGCGGCACACGCGCGGCCCAATGCGCGCATTTGGTACACCTCGTTAGTGCTTCGCCCAATTGCCCACTTCCTCGTAGCCCGAACGCATTGATTCTGAACGACGTTCGCCCCTTCCCTCGCCCTGTCTCGCCCGCGTGTTTGGTGCGCCGCCTGCTCAACAGTCTCTCGGGGCACTACAATGCGACTGCAGCGCGAACCACTCGACACTTCTCGCCGAAGCGGCGATTCGCAAGAGTTCGAAGCTGGATTGCGGAGACGTGTTGTCGGTCAGCCGGAAGCTATCGCGGCGCTTGTGGACTTATATCAGGTCTATTTAGCGGGCATGTGCTCGCCACATCGGCCGGTAGGGAACTTGCTTTTCTTGGGGCCCACGGGCTCCGGCAAGACACGCATCGTGGAAGCCGCGGCAGAAGTCCTCTTCGGCGATCCTCGAGCGGTGATCAAAGTCGATTGCGCCGAATTTCAGCACTCGCACGAAATTTCCAAGCTGATCGGTTCGCCGCCGGGCTACTTGGGCCATCGCGAAACGCATCCGCTGATCACACAAGAAGAGCTGGCGAAGCACCACACGGACCACGTGAGGCTGAGCTTCCTGCTGTTCGATGAAATCGAAAAAGCGTCCGACTCCTTGTGGCAATTACTGCTCGGCATTCTGGACAAAGCCACGCTGACCCTAGGCGATAACCGTCGCGTCGATCTTTCGCAGTGCGTGATCGCCCTCACCTCAAATCTGGGCGGCGGGGAGATCACCGAGCTGATGGCCGGCGGCATGGGATTCGTCCAGCCGCAAGACAAGCAGGAAAAGCACCTGGACGAAAAAGTCGAACGCACGGCCGCGGCGGCGGCGAGGCGAAAGTTTTCGCCCGAATTTATGAATCGCCTGGACAAAGTGGTGGTGTTTCATCCACTGCGCGTGGTGGAGCTCGAGAAAATTCTGGAAATCGAATTGGGCATGGTGCAGCAGCGGGTGCTGGAAACCCCGCGCGGTCAATTCTTGTTTCGCGTAACGTCGGCGGCGCGCGAATTCTTGCTGCGCGATGGCACGGACCTGAAGTTCGGGGCGCGCCACCTGAAGCGCGCAATCGAACGCCACGTTGTTTACCCGCTTGCGAATCTGCTGGCCACCGAACAAGTCCGCTACGGCGATATCGTTTGCGTCGATTGGGATTCCGAGCGCGCGTGCTTATCGTTCGACCGCGAAGCCGAGGACGCCGCAATCCCGCGCCTTCCTCGCCAGCGCAATTTGCCCGCGGCGCGCGTGGCGCAATTGCACCACCTCGAGACGCGTCCCTACGCCGAGTTGCCCGAGCCCGCACTCTCGCGCTGACGCCGCTTCCCGCGCAACGCCCGCGCCCAGAGGTCCGGCGGGAATTTCAAATTCCGCGGTCAACCTTCTTGCCTTCACCCCGCATCATAGCGAACGGTTAATCTCAGGCATCCTTATATAGGCTATGATCCTCCGGCCGGAGGGCGCTGTTGAGGATTGGCACCAGCCCATCCAAAGCTCGTATCTCGCCGCCCGCTGTGTCGCCCGATCGTCGCGGAGCGCGCTGGCCCGCCCGAGTCGTCCTAATCCTCGTCTTCCTTGCCGCCGCTCTTGCCGCTCGCGCTGATCGCACGCCGCTGAAGCCCGGCGTAAATCTTTTCACGCCGCCGCAAGATATCGATATCGGACTGCGCAGCTCGCGCAACGCCGAAGCGCAATTGCCGATGCTCAATGACCCGCGCGTTGACGATTATTTGAACGCCCTCGGCAAACGCCTCGCCGCGCACGCGCCCGGCTATCCGTTTCCATATCAGTTTCGCTGCGTGAACGACGAATCCGTGAACGCGTTCGCGCTGCCCGGCGGATTTATTTTTGTCGATCGCGGCGTCATCGAGGTCTCCGACACCGAGGCCCAATTGGCCGGCGTCTTGGCGCATGAGATTGCCCACGTCGCCCTGCGCCACGGCACGCATCAAGCCACAAAAGCATATTGGACCACGCTGCCCATCGCCGCGGCTTCCAGTTTGTTCGGCGGAATTGGCGGTGCCGTCGAACAATTGGGCTCGGGCTTTGCGGAGGATTCCATCTTGCTGAAGTATTCGCGCAGCGCCGAAACCCAGGCTGATGTGCTTGGCACGCAGATCCTCTACGACTCCGGATACGATCCGCGCGCCCTCGCGCAATTTTTTGAAATCGTGCAAGACGAAACCAAGCAGCCCAAGCGCGCCGCTTTTTTTGAAGACCATCCCAATCCCGATCACCGCATCGATCGCATCATGCATGAAGTGGATTTGCTCGGCGGGCCCACGCCGAATTATCAAACCCCCACCGACGATTTCGTCTCGATTCGCCGCTATCTCCGCGTGATGCCCGCGCCGCCCGCGCCGCAGCACAAACGCAAATCGCCCGGCACCACCCTCGCATCGCAGCCTGCCTCCGCGCGGCCATCGCAAGCCTCCGGCTCAAAGTAATCGCCCGCGCCGCCCTGGATTATTTCTTCCACGCGCCTCTTTCGTGTTGGAAGCTCGGTGGTATCATCCGCCTCGAGCAGTTGGTCGACCGCGGCAACGGCGCGACGAATCAGAGGTGGCGATCGAAATGCGAACAGCCCTCGTAATCGGCGCGGCGTTCGTCGCGATGGCGCTTGGCGCGCCCGCAGCGTTCGCGCAGGAGCCGGTTCAAAACGGCTTGGCGCTGGACGATATTCACGTCCACGACCCGTGGATCCTGGCCGATAAGCCGACGCACACGTATTACCTCTACACCGCGTCGCGCCGCACGCAGAGCCCCGATCAGCATTCCGGCGTGATCGCCTACGAAAGCAGCGACCTCAAGACATGGTCCGGCCCGCACGTGGTTTTCGAGGTGCCCGATGGATCGTGGGCTGATCCGACGGCGGGCGTCTGGGCGCCGGAAGTGCACGCGTACAACGGCAGATACTATTTGTTCGCGACCTTAAATAATTACAAAGCGCCGCTGCCCGCCAGCACGCCCGCTGCGCAAAAAAGCGCCACGGGGCCGGACATTCAGATCGCCTACAATGGCGCCGGCCCGCACCCGCGCGGCACGCAAGTTTTTGTCAGCGATTCTCCGCTCGGCCCCTTCAAGATCATCGTCGACAAACCCATTCCTCCCGCCGATTACATGACGCTCGATGGAACCTTCTACGTCGAAGATGGGATTCCGTATATGGTCTACGCGCACGAGTGGACGCAGCTTGTCGATGGCAACATGGAAGCCATCGCCATGAGGCCCGATCTTTCAGCTGCCGCGGGCGCGCCGTTCTTTCTCTTCAAGGCTTCCGATGCGCCGTGGTTTGACGATCGCCACGACACGCAAAATATTCCGCAGGTTTACGTCACCGATGGACCGGAGATGTATCGCACGCGCGGCGGCGCGTTGCTTATGTTGTGGTCAAGCTATCGCGATGGATTGTACTTCGAAGCGCTGGCGCATTCTGTCAGCGGCAAGCTGGCGGGCCCGTGGAAGCAAGACGGCGTGCTCGTCGGCGACGATAGCGGCCACGGAATGCTCTTCAGAACTTTCGATGGCCGCCTGATGCTCGTACTGCATCACCCCTTCGATCCGCGCCTTTCCAAAGCCAAGCTCTACGAGATCGAAGATACCGGCACGACCATCCGCCTGAAACAAAATTAGTTCGTGTTCGTGGTCGCCCGTCGTCGAGCGCAATAAATCAGGCAAGCTTCCCGAACGCCCGGGCCAAATTGATTCCCATCGCCAGCCCGCCGATCCCCGCAATGGCCACGTCCGCATTGCTATGAAAATTAAACGCGCCCACTCGAAGTATCAGCACATACGCCGCCACGAAATTCACCGCTCCCCAGAGGACGTTGACAGCTGCAGACGAAAGCCCTTTGCCCGGTGGGGAAGCAAACGGCGACGTGAATTTCCTCCCCATCACCCCGCTCACAAAATGCGGAATCGCATTCACAAAAAACGCCCCGCCAAAAAAATACGCCACAATGTAATACCACTGCATATCTTCCTCCTTGTCGTCACCGCGCCCAACGCGAACCAGCTCGCATAACGCTTCGCTGGGCGACGACCGGAATGCTACCACGCGACAGCCGCCAAGTGCCGCTTCGCCGGAACCTGTCAACGACGACGGCGTTCCACATCTAGAGTCGTCCGCGTATAATATGAATATGGGCGACACTATCCGCCTCACACCTCACAGCGAGACGCTCGGGAGTCTCAGGCGATGAATGTCAATTTGACACCTGAATAGGAAAAAATCGTCAAGGACAAACTCAACTCCGGCCACTTCCGAAGCGTTGAGGAAGTAATCGGCGAGGCCCTGAACGTCCTGCGGGAGAAGGAGCAATCTCTAACGGGGAACACCCCTAACGGCTCGCAACGCGAGGCCGTGCGCGAAATGTTGGCCTTCGTTGGAAAGAACCACGTCCGCCTCGAAGGCGTTTCGGTGAAGGAGCTGATTCACGAGGGCCACCGCGTGTGAGTAATGCCGTGCTAATCGTCTATCACTTGTGAATCTCCTTTCAATTGCCAAGCGATTTCTCATAAGGCAACATTCATTCTTGCGCCGCACGCGGAGACTAGAATACGAAGGAGACGATCCGATGAGACGCAACGACACAAGAACCGAATATCTGAACAAAGGGCGCAAGGAACTCTTGATCTTTGGAGGACCTATACCAGGCAGAGAACAGTACGGGCCGATGCCCCTTCCCACGGAATCTCTCCCTCCTCAAGTCGTCTATCGAATGCCAAACCGCGCGTTGGAAACCAGTCTTGCAATTTCATTAAGCGTTGGAACTCTGGCACTCATAGCCGATTTATTGAGCTAAAACAGGGCCACCGAAAACCGGCAGAGTTGCGCCTCCCGTGGGTTTGTCAACGATACAAGTCCGTTCCAAAAAACAGGCGCGGCGGACGGGCCTGCCTGCCGGAGGCAGGGTCCGTCATTTTGTCAACCAACGGCTTTCTTTACTCCGACGGCGGTCTATTCACCGGCGGGCGCCAGCGGAGGATCGGTTTGCGCGCGGCGGTCACTTCATCCAGGCGGCCGATGCGCGTATTGTGCGGCGCGGTCTTCACAATCTCGGGATTGGTTTCGGCCTCGGCGGCGATTGCGCGCATCGCTTCCACGAACGCGTCGCACTCTTCTTTCGATTCCGATTCCGTGGGCTCAATCATCAGCGCGCCCGGCACGATCAACGGAAACGCGGTGGTGTACGGATGAAATCCGTAGTCGATTAAGCGCTTGGCGATATCCATTGTGTTCACGCCGTTTTTTTTCTGCCGCGCGTCGCTGAAAACCACCTCGTGCATCGACGGCGATTTGTACGGCAGCTCATACACGTCTTCGAGTTTGCGCCGAATGTAATTCGCGTTCAGCACGGCGTCCTCGGTGGCTTGCCGCATTCCGGGACCATACGCCAGCGTGTACGCCAGCGCCCGCACCAGCACGCCGAAATTTCCGCCGAACGCGCGCATCCGCCCAATCGAAGTGCGCCGATGTGTCTCCAGCGACAGCTTACCGTTCTTCTCCACCAGCACCGGCACCGGCAAGAACGGCTCCAGAATCTTTTTCACCAGTACGGGCCCCGCCCCCGGGCCGCCACCGCCATGCGGTGTGGAAAACGTTTTATGCAAATTCAAATGCATCACGTCCACGCCAAAATCTCCGGGCCGCGCGATTCCGGCCAGGGCGTTCATGTTCGCGCCGTCCATGTAAAGCAGCGCGCCGTGCGCGTGCAGAATCTCCGCGATCTCCGCGATGCGTTGCTCGAAAACGCCCAGCGTCGATGGATTGGTCACCATCAGCGCCGCCACATCTTCATTCACAATGGATTTCAACGCCTCGACATCGATTTGTCCCGCGGCGTCGGAGCGAATGTTCTGCACCTCGTATCCGGCGATCGTCGCCGTCGCGGGATTCGTGCCATGCGCCGAATCCGGAATCAGTACTTTGCGCCGCGCCGAGCCTTGGCTTTCAAGGTACGCGCGGATCAGCAGCAATCCGCACAGTTCGCCCTGCGCGCCCGCCGCCGGCTCCAACGTACACGCATCCATTCCGGTAATTTCCAGCAGGCATTTTTCCAGCGTGCGCATGATCGCCAGGCACCCGCGCGAAACTTCCGGCGGCTGGTAGGGATGTTCCGTCGCAAGGCCCTCGAGACGCGCGACGAATTCATTCACGCGCGGGTTGTACTTCATCGTGCAGGAGCCCAGCGGATACATTCCCAGATCGATCGAGTAATTCCACGAGGAAAGCCGCGTGAAGTGGCGCAGCACCTCGATCTCACTGACTTCGGGAAATCCTTCGACGGATTCGCGCGCGTGCGCCGCCCCCAGCGCCGCGACAGGATCCACCGGCGGCACATCGAGCGGTGGCAGCTCGAAGGCGCGCTTGCCCGGCGCGGACTTCTCGAAAATCAGCCCTTCGTTCAGACTGATGTTGCGGCCGGCCCTGAGATTCGTTTCGCTCATATTGTTTTCACAGCGGCCCCGCCAGCACTTCGCGCAGCTCCGTGGCGAAGCGCTCGATTTCTGTGCGCGGCATCGTTTCCGTCACGCACACCAATCCGTGTTTCGTCAGCTCGGGATACCAGCGGCCAATCGCCAGCGGCCCAACAATCTTCTCATCGAGCAGCCGGCGATTCGCCAAGCGTGCCGAGCGCGGCAATTCGATGACGAATTCGTTGAACGTCGGCGCGCTGAATGGCAGACGCACGCGTGGCACGCGCCCGATTTCCTCGGCGGCGAATCGCGCTTTCGCCAGATTCTGCAACGCTAGTTCGCGCAGGCCTTCTTTGCCAAGCAGGCAAAGGTGCACGGTCGCGGCCAACGCGCACAACGCTTGGTTCGTGCAAATGTTCGACGTGGCTTTCTCGCGGCGAATGTGTTGTTCGCGCGTCGCCAGCGTCAGCACGAAGCCGCGCCGCCCCGTCGCGTCGGTTGTTTGTCCCGCCAAGCGCCCCGGCATCTGGCGCACGAATCGTTCACGCGTGGCGATCACTCCGGCGTACGGCCCGCCGAAGCTGGGCGCCATGCCGAAGCTTTGCGTCTCGAGCGCCACGATGTCGGCTTCGGCCGGCGGCCGCACCACGCCAAGCGAAACCGCTTCGGTGATCGCGACGACCAGCAGCGCTTTGCGCGCGTGCGCCATCTCGGCAAGCTCGGGAATTTCTTCGAGCACGCCGAAAAAATTGGGCGATTGCACGATCACCGCGGCGCATTCGTCGTTCAGCGCCGCGCCCAAGCGCTCCCTATCGATTTGCCCCGATGGGCTGTACGGAATTTCGTCGGCCGTCAGCCCGATGTGCCGGCCGTATGTTGCCAGCACCTCGCGATATTCGGGATGCAGCGTGCGCGCCACCAGCAATCGCCGCCGCCCTGTGAGCCGCGCGGCCATCAGCGCCGCCTCCGTGGTTGCCGTCGAGCCATCCCACATCGAAGCGTTGGCGACTTCTTGGCCCGTGAGCTGGCACACCAGCGTTTGGAATTCAAAAATAGCTTGCAGCGTGCCCTGGCTGATTTCGGCTTGGTACGGCGTGTACGACGTCAAGAATTCGCCGCGCTGCAAAATCGCGTCGGTGACCACCGATCGCAGATGGTTGTACACGCCGCCGCCCAGGAAGCTGGTGTACCCCAGCGAAGTTTCCTCCGCGCGCGCGCGAAACCACGCAATGATTTCGGCCTCCGACAGCGGCCCCGGCAGATCCAGCGGGCGATCCAGCCGCAACGCGGCGGGAATCGATGCGAATAATTCTTCGATGGAGCCGGCGCCGATGCTTGCCAACATCTCTTGGCGCTCGGATGGACTCTTCGGAAGATAGCGCATCAGGCGGAGGAATCTTTCTCGGCGACGAACGCCTGGTAGGCCGCCGCGTCAAGCAGCGTGGAAACTTCGGTGGCGTCTGCGAGCTTCATGCGCACCAGCCACGCCGCGCCGTGCGGATCTTGATTGATTTTTTCCGGAGCGTTGGCCAGTTCCGAATTAATTTCGACGACGCTGCCCGAAACCGGCGCGTAAATATCGCTCATCGTCTTCACGGATTCCACGGAGCCGAGCGTTTGTCCTGCCTTCAGCGCCGTGCCGACTTCCGGCATGCCGACGAAAACGACGTCGCCCAATTCATGCTGAGCGTAGTCGGTGATCCCAATCGTGGCGATATCGTCCTTAACCGAAACCCATTCGTGTTCGCGTGTGTAGCGATAGTCGGTTGGATACGTCGCCATGTTTTCTCTCGCTCCTGGTGTTCGTTTACTTCCCGCGCTTGTAAAACGGCAGCGGCACGATTTGCGCCGGCGCGCGCGTGCCGCGAATATCGATTTCGATCCGCGTGCCCGCCGCGCGCGCAGCTAGCGGCACATACGCCATGCCGATATTCTTCTTCAAGAACGGCGCCGGCGAACCGCTGGTGACGCGGCCGACCACAACGCCGTCATGCGAAACGCCGCACGCATCGCGCGCGATTTGCCGGTCGCTCATCTCGAAACCAACCAGGACTCGTTCGATCCCGCGCGCTTTCTGATCCACTAATGCTTGGCGTCCGACGAAATCGCCTTTATCCAGTTTGCAGATCCAGCCGAGATCCGCTTCCCACACCGTCGTCGTCTCATCGAGTTCGTGGCCGTACAGCCGCATGCCGGCTTCCAGGCGCAAAGTGTTTCGCGCGCCCAATCCACACGGTTTGATTCCGGCCGATTGTCCGGCGTCCAGCAGCGCGGCCCACAGCGTTTCGGAATGCTCGGGCGCGAGATACAGCTCGAAGCCGTCCTCACCCGTGTATCCCGTGCGCGCAATCAGGCATCGCGCGCCGCTCACGTCGCCGAACGCGAATTGATAATAGCGCAGCGCGCCGAGTTGTGTCGCCGTCAGGCGCGAAAGAATCTCGAGCGCCTTCGGCCCTTGCAGCGCGAGTTGCGAATAGCGCGGTCCCGCATTTTCCAGCTCGGCCGCGAATTGATTGTGCGCGCGAATGTACTCGAAATCGCCATCCTGATTTCCGGCGTTCACGCACAGCAGATAATGCGATCTGGAAATGCGGTGCACCAGCAGATCGTCAACGAATCCGCCGCGATCATTAAGCAATCCGGAATATTGCGCGTGCCCGTCGGCGAGCTTCGCCGCATTGTTCGACGTGACCGATTGCACCAGCGCCAGCGCGCCGCCGCCACGCACTTCAATTTCGCCCATGTGGCTCACGTCGAACAATCCGGCGGCCGTTCGCGTGGCCATGTGTTCGGAAATGATGCCCGAATATTCGATCGGCATGTCCCATCCGCCGAAATTCACCATCTTGGCGCCCAGGCGGCGATGCGTGGAATTCAGAGCAGTCTTTCGGAGTTGAGTGGTTGGCGGCGCGGTCACGCTGCGATCCAATCTCACAGAGAAAATCGCGAGCAAATCGAACGTAGCATGTGCCGCAAACGAGTGTCAAGGCGCCGCACGGTTGCTGAATTCTAGAATCCCCGCGGATATGTCGAGCGAGTCGGCGGAGCGAGTCACGTTTGGGACACGCTGTGTTGTCCCTGCGGCGGGCGGAGATTATAGTAAACGCAGAGGCGGCCATGGCCGACACAGTCTGCGCGTCCTGTGAAAAAACGGAGCAAGAGTGCAAGTGCGATCGGTACTGCTGCTATTGCCAAGGGCAGGAAAACATACGCCTTGCCGCCGACGGTCAATATTATTGCCCGGATTGCCGCGAGGCCTGCGAAGTGCCGCTGGCAACGGGCGGCGCTTCCTGAATCGCGTTCAGCGTTTTTCGTCCGCCGCGGCGGATTCCGGCCAGAGGTAATTTCGCTCGAACAATTTCCAGTTACATTCCAATCGCGAAAGTGTTGCGGCGAATCAGCGCGATCACCTGATCATTGCTGAGGCTCAGGCGAATGTCGAGGCGATCGCCGTTGGGCGAAACCTCGGTTTGATCGAACATCTGCGCGAGGTCCGGATTGGTCTGTTGCGCCTGATATTTTTGGAGCAGTAAGCCCGCTTGCAGCAGCCCCGCGAACGTGTTGGCCGCGTCGGCCGTTGCGCACACTGCCTGGAAATGGACTTGGATGCCGGAGCTGGCGTCAAACGTGATGATCAGCGATTTCAATTGCGCGATCACCTGCGCCGCTTGCGGAAATTGCGACGCGCCGGCCGCCAGTTGCTGAATCGCCAGGCGCGTGTATGCGGGATCGAGCACGGCCCAGACGAGTCCGCTGCCGTTCGCTTCACTCACCAGCGGAGCGAGATCGCTATTCGTCATCACGCCTTCGGCTTCGCCGTAGCGCACGGCGATCAACTGCTCCAGCTGCTTGCGCTGGCCGAACGCGGCGGTATTGGCGTCAAGAAAAAAGAAGAACAGATCGCCCGGTCCGCTGCCTGAGCCGAACGCGTAGAGATTGAAGTCGTGAATCTTCACGCTCGCCAATTTCTTCGATTGAAAGTAGGCCTCGGTCACATCGGGCTGGAATTGTCCGAGCGCCACGCCCACCACCTCTTCGCCGGACGGCACCGACGTGGCCGTTGCATTGGCCGGCATGCTGGGCACCATCGCCCACGTCAATTCCTCGACCTGCGAATCCGGATCGATACCCGCCGATTTCAGAAATGCCTCGAATTGCTTGAAGCGCGCCGGCAACATTTGTTCTTTCAACGACTCGAACCACGGATATTGCCGCGCGGCTTTCAAATTGGCGTAGGCGATTTCCCCCGCGTTCTTGGGAAACATGGAGATGATGTCACTGTTCACCGGACTGGCCGCGGCCGGCGCGGGCGCGAGCGCGAGCACCAGCGTCGCGAGGCACCCGGCTGCTGCGGTCCATAGAATGCTGCGGTGGGTTCTAATCTTGGTCATTGAGTTCCTCATGAGCTTCTTTCAAAGCGCTCTTTCTGAAAGGGGGGTCGCATTCGAGTATAGAGCTATAGACGGCGGGAATGGTGATTCGAGTTGTCCGGTGTGTTCTTTTCTGGAAATCGCTATGTGGCGCGCGCGGCGGCCAGACGATCCTCCAAGATTTTCGCGATGACGGAATTTTCGAGCTTTAAATCGAAGTCGCCAATCATCGCGATGGCTTTGCGCGGCGCCAAGCCGACGATTTCGCTGCCGACGATCCGGCAGCCGCTGCGTTCGGCTTCGCGCTCGACGGCGCGAAAAACGAGATCGAGAGGCGTTTTCTCGAAATCGGTGAGATTCATCGAGACTTGCGTTAGCCCGCGCGAAGGGAGCGCCACGCCCATGGCCTTCAGGTTAGGCAAGCCGCCGCTTGAGGTGCGCACGGCGCGCGCAATCCGCTGCGCAACGGAGAGATCGGTTGTCGCGAGATTGATGTTGAAAGCGATCAAAAAGTTTCGGACGCCGACGGCGATCGCACCGGCAGTGGGGTGCATCTTCGGATCGCCGACGTCGGGCGCGCGCTCCGGATTACGCGGGAAATCAGTTTCGAGCAGGGCTTCAAATCCGCCGCTGCGGATTTTGTCCAGGCGCGCATGGCCGGGGCGCAACGCCGCAGCTTCATAGAAATAAACGGGGATGCGATGCCGCTTCCAAATCTCCTGGCCGACGCGGTGCGCAATCTCGATGCAATCGAAGATGGTGCAACCTTCCAGGGGAACGAACGGCACCACGTCCGTGGCGCCCAGGCGCGGATGCACGCCGGAGTGGTGCGTCAAGTCGATCAGTTGCGCCGCGCGACCCACGCTGCGAATCGCGGCCTCGGCGACGGCGTCAGGTTCGCCGGCGAGCGTGATGACGGTGCGATTGTGATCGGCATCGCTATGACGATCGAGCAGCCAGACGCCGCGGATCGCGGCGGCGATGGCGTCAATTTTGGCGAGATCGCGCCCTTCGGAAAAATTCGGCACGCATTCGATCAGGCGTTCCATGATCCAATGGAACGATAGTAGAGAATTTTCGAGCGCGCGGCTACGCCCAGCACGGCGAGGCAGCGAACTCGCCACTTGGATTGCGCCGCTACGCAAATTTCGCCGTTCGGGTTAGGCGGAAAC
Source organism: Candidatus Acidiferrales bacterium (assembly GCA_050014395.1). Taxonomy (GTDB): domain Bacteria; phylum Acidobacteriota; class Terriglobia; order Acidiferrales; family UBA7541; genus DASPOJ01. Next base: position 23,621 of record JBEKDK010000006.1, read on the forward strand.
GGTAGCGCCGCGAAACGCCGGCGCGAACACTTCGGCCGCAAAAGTTTCAAACGAAGTCGGCGTAGTGTTCGCGGCGGTGCGCGGCTCTTCGTGTTTCATCACGCCGGAGCCGATGCTCAGGCTCATTTCCGCAAACAGCTCCGCCAGATTTGCGGAAAAGCCGGCCTGCTGCAGGCCCGCTGTGAACATCGGAACGGGCGCCTCCGTGTAGGCGAGGCCGGGCTTGCCGATTGCGGCGCCGATAATTTTTGCGGCTTCGTTCATCGAAAGGTCGCGCTGTCCCAGAAGTTCTCGCGTGGATTTGCCGGTGAAATCTCGGCGTACCAGAAGCTCCGCGGCGGCGGCTCCAATATCCTTTGTGGCAATCTGCGCGAACGGAGTGCTGGCTTTGATGACGCCGGCCATGTTGCCAAACCTTTGAATGATGGAAATTTGCGCCAGGTTGTTTTCCATGAAAGCGCCGGGCCGCAGATGCACGACGTTGAGATGCGGAATCGTATTGATCCTCTCTTCCATTCGGTGCAAGCCCAGTACCGGTCCGGAGCCTGACGTGAGATTTGCGCCGACGCTGCTAAGCGTGACCGCGTACTTCACGCCAGAGGCTTTGATCGCGGCGACATACGCTTCGGACACGCGATCGTAGTGCGCGATCACGTCCGGGGTGTTGATGTCCCGGGGCACGAGGAGATAAACGGCGTCCGCTCCGGTGAAGGCCTTCGTCAGAGCCTGCACATCGAGGACGTCCGCGGGAAAGGCTTCCGCGCCCTTGGCGGCCAGCGGCGCAAGCTTCGGGGCGTTGCGGCCCAGCACGCGCACTTTTTGTCCGCGCGAAAGAAGAGATTCCGCTACGACGCGGCCGGTGTTGCCTGTGGCTCCTGTGATCACGAACATTGAATTCTCCTTCTGCTGGTTTGTCGGTGGTTGATCGTCCGAATGATTCGATGCGCGGGGATGCGCGAAGGTACCGGGATATCGGGGAAATTTTCTCGCGCGACCTCAGGGTGATGGACTGCGGGGCGCCGCGGCGCTGTTAACGGTTCATTACAAGCTCGATACGTGCGGCAGCTGCGGGCGTGCCGTCGGCGGCGATGGCCGTGGCTCGGCCTTGAGTCGTAGCCCAGGAGGCGCCGCGTGCACCATCGAGAATAGCCTGCACGCGTGATGAAATCGCGCCGCCGGCGGATTCCATGAGCGGTGGCTCGCTGGATTCGCCCGCGGGCTCGGCGCCGGGGCCGCACTCCAGAAAATCGCGGCCAAGCACGACGGGCGCGCGCAATTCGCCGCGCGCGACGAGATCGTTCACGGCGACGCACAATCGGGCGCGCTTCGAGACAGGGATCCAGCAAACTCGCGCGGGCAAGCCCTGGGACCTAACGTGTTTTTGCGCGAGCGGCAGCCAGGTATGAAGACGTTCGTCGTCAGGAAATATTTCGAGTGCGAGGCGATCGATGCGATCGATGTCCGCGAGTTCGCCCGAAAGCGCAATCCATCGAAGCGGCGCACGATTTTCAGTTAGCGCAGTTGCGAGGCACGTCTCCGCGAACCCGGTCACGGTATCCGCGCCTTCGACGCCGGCGTCGCGTGCGCGCGCGAAAAGTTGGTTGCCGAAATCGAAGAGGATCGCGCCGAGCGTGCGCAGCTCAAGCATCGCGGGCACTTGCGTCGAGATCGAGTCGAGCGATCTGCGCCGCGCTTCCGCCGGATCGCGGCGACGCAACTCGGCGGCCTGCGCCAAATCCAAACTTTGCGGCCAATAGCCACACAACGGATCGTGCGCGGCGGTGCGATCGGTAAGCAGATCGGGCACAACGCCGCGCTGCGCGAGTTCGCGCATCACATCTGCCGCGTTGCCGACCAGGCCGACCGAGCGCGCGGCGCGTTGGCGCACGGCATTCTTGAGAATGCGCAGCGCTTCGTCGAGCGATGTCACCATCACGTCGCAGTAGCCGCCCTTTACGCGTCGCTTGATGCGCGCGGGGTCGGCGTCGATGCCCAGAAACGCCGCGCCGTTCAGTTGCGCGGCGAGCGGCTGCGCACCGCCCCGGCCGCCCATGCCGGCAGAGACAACCAGGCGGCCGGCAAGATCGCCGCCGAAGTGGCGCTGGGCCGCGGCGCGAAACGTTTCGTAAGTTTCTTCGAGCGAGCCTTGCGTGCCGACGTACATCCAGCTTGCCGCGGTTGTCTTCGCGTCAATCAGAACGCGAGGCGCGGCGACGCTTGTGCGCAAGATTCGTGCCAATCTTCCCGATTGCGCGAGAAGTGTCTGATTGTTTTCGAGCGACTTCAACGCTTCGGCGATGGCGAAGTACGCAGCCCAATCTTGCACGGGCTGACGCGCGGCGCCGCACGGACCCGGGTCGTCGAAGAATTCGGCGCGCTCGGCGATATCCGGGTCGAGCGAATTCATCAACACGCGCAGCGCCGCTTCCTGGTCCCAACCCTTGCAGGAAAGTCGCGTTCCGCGCGGCGAGCGGACGACGGCTCTTTTCGGAGAAGTCGAATTGGGCGGTTCGGATGGCACAGGGATTGGTTCTCGGGCAGCCTTTCTGCGCAGCCATTCTAGTCTATGACGGAAACCGTGCGGAAGCGCATTGCCCGGCGCGCCCGGCGATTCGCGTTCCTCCATTGCATCGGCGGCGCGGCATCCTGTAGAGTTCGGCGTTTGAGCATGGAATACCTTCCTCTGCCACAACGGCTGCTCGGCGCGGTGGACACCTACGCGTCACCGCGGGCACAGATGTATCGCGACGAAAATGGTTGGCATGAAATTCCGGCAGCGGAATTGCTGCGGCGAATCGCGGCGCTTTCCGCGGAGCTTGAGCGTCTCGGCATTGCGGCGGGCGATCGAGTCGGCGTGTTTTCGACGAATCGGCCGGAGTGGCACGTGGCCGATTTCGCGATTCTGGGTTTGGGCGCGGTGAACGTGCCGATTTATTTCAATGAATCGCCGGACCGGATGGCTTTCATCCTGAATCATTCTGAGGCGAAGGCGATTTTCGTAGCGGGCGCTGAGCAAACGCGCCGCGTGCTGGAGCTTCGCGACCGGCTGCCCGCGCTGCGCCACGTGATTTGCGCCGACGCGCCGGTGGACGGAGAACTCGACGTGTTGCGGTATGAAACGATCGTGGGTGGAAATGCAGCCGGGGGAGGCTCTGGAGACGGAGCCGCAGAAATTGAAGCCTACCGGCGCCGCGCGGAAAGCGTCGTGCCCGAGCAGCTTGCCACGTTAATCTACACTTCAGGAACCACGGGCGAGCCGAAAGGCGTGATGCTCACGCACAAGAATTTGAGCTCGAACGTGACTGACGGATTTTGCGGCACCAATTTCGATCATCGCAGCGATCAAGGATTGTCGTTCCTGCCGCTCTCGCACGTGTACGAGCGCGTGATGGGCTACGCGTATTTGTTTACCGGCGTGCCGGTGGCGTACGTCACGGACATGAACGACGTGCCGCGAGCGCTCACGGAAGTTCGGCCGACGATTCTGGCGGCAGTGCCGCGATTTTTCGAGAAAGTGTACGCGCGCGTTGTTGACAAGGGGCGTTCGGGGACGCGGCTGAAGCGGGCGATTTTCGATTGGGCTTTGCGCGTCGGGCGAAAATCGGTGCCGTGGAAGGCGCATGGCGCGCAACCTTCAGCGTGGGTGCGATTGCAATGGCGCATCGCCGATCGCCTGATTTTTCACAAGATTCGCGCGGCCACGGGCGGCCGATTCCGGATGGTCGCCTCTGGCAGCGCGCCGCTGGCGAAAGATTTGCTCGAATTTCTGTGGGTGGTGGGCCTGCCGATTTTTCAAGGCTACGGGCTGACGGAAACTTCACCGGTCGTCTCGACGAATATTCCGTCGGTGAATCGCGTTGGCAGTGTGGGCCCGATTATTCCGAACGTCGAAGTGCGCATTGCCGCCGACGGCGAAATCGAAGTGCGCGGTCCGTGTGTGATGCTCGGCTACTACCAGCACCCCGACGAGACGCGCGCTACGATTTCGGCTGACGGCTGGCTTTCGACCGGAGACATTGGGCGTTTAGACGAAGACGGTTTTCTCTACATCACCGATCGGAAGAAGGAACTATTGAAAACTGCGGGCGGTAAATTCGTCGCGCCGCAGATGGTCGAAAATCTTCTGAAGAGCAGCTCGTACATATCGAACGCGATGGTGTTGGGCAACCAGCGCAGATTTATTTCGGCGCTGATCGTGCCGAATTTCGCGGTGTTGGCAACTTTAGCGAGCGAGCGAAGTCTGGCCGACGGTTCGCGCGAGGAATTGATTGCCGCACCCTGGGTGCGCGAGCGAATCGAGCAAGAAGTGAAACGGTTATGTACGCCGCTGGCGCACTACGAAACCGTGAAGCGATTCGTGCTGCTGCCCGACGATTTCACGTTCGAGGGTGGCGAGCTGACCTACACGCTGAAACTCAAGCGGCGCGTGATCGAAGAAAAATATGCCTCGCAGATCGATCGCCTCTACGCCGAAGCCGACGCGGATCCCCGCACGGCGCCTTCGGACTGACGCGCCGCGGCGCTGATTTTGTTCGCTGCGCCTGCGCGGTACAATACCATTTAGTTTTGGGCGATGCGGTTCTCGCGCATGGGGGTTCACGCAATGAACGATGAATTGGTGATTGCCGGCCGCGCTTTCGGCTCGCGCCTGATAGTGGGCACGGGGAAATATCGGTCGTTCGCGGAAATGGCGCGCGCGCACACGGCCTCGGGCGCCGCGATGGTCACGGTTGCGGTGCGCCGTGTGAATCTTTCCGACCGGACGAAAGAATCGCTTCTCGATTTCATCGATCGCGAAAAGATTTTCATTCTGCCGAACACGGCCGGTTGTTACACCGCGGACGAAGCGATTCGCGCGGCGCGCCTGGGCAGGGAAGCTGGACTTTCAGAATGGGTGAAGCTGGAAGTGATTGGCGATCAGCAGACTTTGTTTCCGGACACTGAAGAGTTGGTGAAGGCCACGCGCGTGTTGGTGAAGGAAGGATTTATCGTGCTGCCGTACACCAGCGACGATTTGATCGTGGCGCGCAAACTGATTGACGCCGGCGCCGCCGCTGTGATGCCTCTGGCCGCGCCGATCGGCTCGGGATTGGGCGTGCAGAATCACGCCGCGCTGCGAATTTTGCGCGAGCGCGTCACGGAAGTGCCGCTGATCGTCGATGCCGGCGTGGGCACGGCTTCCGATGCGGCCGTCGCGATGGAGTTGGGCGCCGACGCGATCCTGATGAATACGGCCATCGCCGAAGCTCAGGATGCCGTGCTGATGGCGGAAGCGATGCGCGAGGCCGTCTCTGCCGGGCGCAAGGCATTTCTAGCCGGGCGCATGCCGAAAAAACTTTACGCTTCGGCGTCGAGTCCACTGGCCGGCGTCGTCCGCTAGGACGCGTACATCAGCGTCTTGTAAGGCGTCACGGCAATTTCCGTCGCGGCCCCACTCGAGCCCTCAAATCATGCGGAAGAGTTGATGCATGGTTGCGTCCACGGCGGCGTGAATCACCCCACTGCCGGTCATCGAGCGCGTTCGTCTCCACGCGATGCCGTAGAAGAGTCCCGAGAATACAGACAACAGGACGTACCGCCAATTTGGAAAGTGCCCGTGATTGATATGGGAGAAGGCGAAGGCGATCGAAGCCACAATCAAGCCGGCCGCATTGCTGCGTAACGTGCGCTCGAGCGCGTTTTGCAAAAGACCGCGAAAGAAAAATTCCTCCGCCCAAGCCGTGAAGAGAAAATATCCTAGAAAGGTAGGCAGCAACAGTCCGTAATGCCGGATGTTCGGGTCAAAGCGGAAAAAGTGGATCTTGAGCGCGAGCGGGATATCGATCGCGGCGATGGCGGCAAAGCAAAGCACCACGGTCAGCGTCCATCTCCCCGCCCAGGCGAACGTGAATCCCACGTCCGGCGCGCGGCGCACGAATAGGAACGCGATCGTGGCGATCTGAACAACCAGCAGAACCGACATCGCGTAGTTGACATGCGGTGTGGGATAGGGCCACAGATACTGCACCCATCCAAGCCAGAAGGGAATGAATAGCGCGGCCATCGCCGCGTAGTCCTGCCATGCACCGAACGGCTTGTCGCCGGCCCACGCCTCGAAAAGCACCGGCACAATCGCCATTCCCGCGACGAGTCCCACTTGGCTCCAAATGAAGTAGCGCACGCCCACGGCATAGACGATGTACGTGAGCAGCGGCACCGTGCCGAGCGCCGCGGCGACTTGCGGCGAAAGGCGGCTGGAGATGCGCTCGATCATTCTGTCCGAGGCTAGAAAGATTTCGGTGCCGAATAGCCACAGCGTCACCGCGACCATCACCGCGTAACGCGGGCCGCCATAACCCATCCGATGGCCGTACAATGCTGCCGCGATTCCGACGGCAGCCCAGACGATGAATCCGATATAGAGAGGAAGTGGACGCGCTGAATTCATGCCGAGTTAGTGTACAGTAGCGCAATCAAAAATCAACCGAACGAATCGATCGAAATAATCGATGGCATCGAACCCACGCGCACGAATTGCTTACATTGATTGGCTGCGCGGACTTGCGTGCGCCGTGATGTTTCAGACGCATTGCTACGATTCGTGGCTGGGCGGCGCGGCGCGCCAGGGCAGCTTCATTCGCTATTCGCAGTTGGGCGGCACACTGCCCGCGCCGCTGTTTCTTTTTCTCGCCGGCCTTTCGCTGGCATTCACCACAGACCGGATGCGCCAGCGCGGAATGTCCGCTGGCCCGATCGCGCGCAGCACGATTCGCCGCGGCAGCGAGATATTTCTGCTCGCGCTGCTGTTTCGCGTGCAGGAGTATGCGCTCAGCCTGGCGCACGCGCCGTGGACCGATCTGCTGCGCGTGGATATTCTCAACGCCATTGCCGTCACGCTGATATTGATGTCGATTGTGAATTGGGCCGTGGCGCGGAGCGGCGCTGCCGGCGCGCGATTGCGCGCGTGGAATGTTGCGGCGGCGATTGGCGTGGCTCTCACGATTGCGCTGGCAACGCCACCGTTGTGGACCACAGCGCGCCTGCATTGGCTGCCGTGGTATCTCGAATCCTACATAAACGGCGTGCACATTTATGGCGTTCCGCAAACCTGGTTGTTTCCGATTTTTCCGTGGGCCGCGTTCGGGTTCATCGGCTTGGCTGCGGGACATTTGCTTTCGGCGGCACGGGAACGCGATCGCGAAGTTTCCACGGTCGCGTGGCTTGGCGCGGCGGGCGTCGCGATTTTTGCCGCGGCGTGGTGGTTTGACTCGCTGCCTGTGCGGGTTTACGCCGTGTACGATTTCTGGCACACCAGTCCGAATTGGTTTCTGATGCGCGTCGGCGTTCTTCTGGTGATCGTTCTTTTCGGTTACGCGTGGTGCCGTTGGGGAGCGGGGGAGTGGGGATTCAGTCCGCTGGTCACGATGGGCCAGGCTTCGCTGCTGGTGTATTGGGTGCACATTGAATTTGTGTATGGCGATTTTTCGATTTTGCCGAAGCGCGCCGTGGGAATTGGGAAAGCTTCGGTGGGCCTGCTGATTATTTTCGTGATGATGACTCTGCTGGCGATGGCGCGCGTCAGATGGAAAGGCCGCGGCGCGGAACTCGCGGCGTGGTTTCGCCGGCCCGCGAGCCGATCGACGTAATCACTGCTGGGGTCTGTCGCCTGCGGAGCTGCTGTCAGAAGTTGCGGGTGGCGGCGGCACTTTGAAAATCACTTCGCCGGGGCGCGCCAGGCCCATTTCCTCGCGGGCGATGCGTTCGATTATCCGCGGATCGCTCTTGAGAGCGGTCACCTGATCGGTGAGCGCGCGATTCTCGTCGTCGAGCTTGGTGATTTCATCGCGCGCCGCCTGAATCTCCTGTGCGGTGCGGCGCATGGCGATGAAACCGTGCGCGCCGAAAATATCGTGCACACCTAGGAATGCCAGCGCCAACAGAAGCACCCAGCGCGCATTGCGGGTCACCCACGATGGCGTGCCCGATTCCTTTTCCTTCTGAGTCCGAGGCTTCTTCGCAGCTGCGGCCGCGCTACCACCGTGAAATTCGTTCATGCTGCGGTTCCTCCCGCGGCTTCGCCCAGCACCCAAGCGCGCGCTTGCTCGCCCATTTTCTTCGACGCTTCCATCGTGGCCGCTTCGGTGTAAACGCGGAGCAGTGGCTCCGTGCCGGAAAGGCGCATCAACACCCACGAGCCATCGTCAAACTCGAGTTGCAGGCCGTCGGTGCGGTCCATGCGCACGACGGGGCGGCCCAGAAATTGTTTGTAATCTTTTTTCAATTGCGCGACGGTCCGCGCTTGAACGTCGAGAGGCAAGTGCAAATTAATTCGCAGCGGCCAAAATTCGCGGCCCACGCGGCGGAACAGATCCTTCAGTTGCTCGCTGAGCGATGCGCGCCGCGCCGCAATCATTTCCGCCACCAGCAGGCCGGCCAGGATGCCGTCTTTTTCCGGGATGTGTCCGCGGATGGAAAGGCCCGCGCTTTCTTCGCCGCCCATTGCAATCTTGTCCTGCTCGATCAGCGCGCCGATATATTTGAAGCCGACGGGCGTCTCAAACACCGCGTCCTTTTTTGAGACCGTTGTGCCGTGGAGCTTCGCGACGGCGTCCATCAGGTGCGAAGTGGCCACGCTGCGCGCCGCGGGGAAATTCCATTTGCGCGTGGTGACGACGTAGTCGTACACCAAACCGAGGATGTGATTCGGCTGGAACCACGTGCCGTCGGCGTCGATCATGCCGAAGCGATCGGCGTCGCCGTCGGTGGCCAAGCCGACGTTGGCGCGGCGCTCGCGCACGGCTTCGAGCAGCGGCTTTAGATTCGATTCCACAACGTCCGGGCCCGTGCCGTCGAACAGAACGTCGCGATTCGCGCGAATGGTGTGCGCGGTGATGCCGTGATCCGCCAGCGCGCGATCCAAGTATCCGGCGCCGCAGCCATGCAGCGCGTCATAGACGATGGTGATGCCGGCTTGGCGTATCGCATCGAAATGTACAAGTTCCGCCAAGCGCTTCAGATACGGTTCGCGCAGGCTGATGCGCTCGAACGAATCCGCGGAAACGTCCACGCGATCCGGCTCCGCCAATTTTGCCGCGCGCGCTTCGATGTCCTTCGTGACTTCCGGCAGCGCCGGGCCGCCGTCAGGGCCGGAAAATTTCAGGCCGTTGTACGCGAACGGATTGTGACTGGCGGTGAAATTGATCGCGCCGTCGATTTTTCTGCGGCGAATTTCGTAGGCGATCGCCGGAGTGGGCGCGGGCCCATCGCACAGCAGCACGGTGACGCCGCGCTCGCGCAGGATGCCGGCCGCGGCGAGCGTGAACTCTTCGGCGAAAAATCGCGTGTCGTGGCCGACGATCAGCGTGGCCTTGGAATTTTTCTTGCGCACGTGATCGGCGATCGCGGCCGTTGCGCGGCGCACGTTGCCAAACGTGAATTCGTCGGCGATGATCGCGCGCCAGCCGGACGTGCCGAAGTGTATGACCGATTTGGTTGAGGCCATTTTCGCCGTCATCGCACACTCCGCAGCGCGCCAATCTCGCCGCGTCCATTCGATGCAGAAGCGCTCGCTGACGGTTCCCCCGCGCGGTATTCTAACCCGCGCGGGGCGGCGCGATCATCCGAAGGATTTCCCGCGCGCGAGAAAGAGTAACGGCAACGAGGTGGCATCTCGAAAGAGGTAGCGTAATGACTGATTGCGTCGTCGTACTCGTCACGTGCAAATCGTCCGCCGAGGCGCGGCGCGTCGCTCGCGCTGCGGTTGCATCGCGCCACGCCGCGTGTGCGAACATTTTGCCGGGCAAAATTGAATCGATCTATCGCTGGAAGGGAAGGGTTGAGCGCGCGCGAGAGACTCTGCTTCTGCTGAAGACGACGCGCCGCGCGTGGCCCAAGCTGCGCGACACAATTCGCCGCGCGCATAGTTACGACGTGCCAGAGATCGTCGCGCTGCCGATTGTTGGCGGCCTCAAGCAGTATCTCGAGTGGATCGGCGAAAACGTGGAAGGCAATTAGGGTGTGAGAGAGAACTTGATGATAGTAGGGAACTTGGCGTTTTTCGCGTTTGCGGGGGCGCTGAGTGGAAAGGAGGGGGGTACCCACACCCCCGGTGTGTTTTTGTAAAAGTGTTGAAAGTGCAGGGGATGCGGCGAAAGAGTGCGCATGAGTGTGAAAATACGGGGACTTAAAAATCATTGGATTCAACGAGTTGTACATGCCTTTGCATTTGATTGAAAACAAATCTAGTTGCGGCGGCGTTTTTTGCATCCTGGTAGCGCATTCGGGATGGAGGAGGCGCGCTCGTTCGGCGGGCTGGGGCGACTGTTCGAAATGGAGAAGAGCGAACACGCAGAAGTGGAGCATGCGTGTATGCAAGTGTCAAGTACTATATGAGTATTCGAATGGATATCGACAGTCCGGTGGGAGTGGCGAGTGACGGGTGGCGAGTGGGAGGTGCGCGGCGGCGAGATTGCTTTGAGGTCCGGGATTCGGAACGAGACAATCTGAGACGCGAAAAGCCCCACCTTTTGTCCGCTGCGGCGGACAAAAGATGGGCCACCCCGGGCTGCGCTGCGCGCAGTCCGACGGACGCTCGATCCTACTTCGCGGTGAAAGCTGGCAGTGTTAGCAATCGCGCGCGGGGTGAAAAGCAGAACATTGAGAAAGGCTGACCCACCCGCCCAGTTCTGCGCTTCGCGCAGCGCCGCGGAGCGCCCGTATTGCTCAGCGGTGAAGGCTGCCGGTGTTATCATTCGCTCGTGCGTATTGAGGAATCCAGAGAGTGGGGTAACGGCGGGCCACCCGCCAACACTGCACTCTAAAATGAGAAGCGCAATGCTAAATCGGTTAAAGCGGTATTTTCTCGTCGTCATTGGGCTGCTGCTCTGGTCTCAAGCGTTGTGTGATCGTCAATGCGGCACTCCACCTGGAACTGGGGTGCTATATGAGTCCGTGCCCACTGAGGGGGACGGGCCAGAGCCGACTGTAGCGAGAATCACGAGGCAAGACACTCGGGAGGTCATCTGGGTCAAGTACACGTACACCCCGCCAAATAGCCAAGACGCCGTCACTCGCGTGGCCTCCTCGCAGGATGGCGGGATCAGTTGGCAACGGGATACGAACTTTTTGGAAGATCCCTCCGTGAAAATACAGAAGGCCTCGGTAATCTACGAACCGAACGAGAACGGCGACCTTGTAAGTAGATCATTGGATGGCGGGATTCATTGGATCGCCTGCCTATTCGATGTGGATGGCCTCTCCGCTCCGCAATTCGCCTCGAAAATCGCCCAGAATAATCAGGCATCTCTCGCTTTCAATCTCGCTGCAACGAATCCACGTGACGCCGCCACGATCTATGGAACTTTCTGGGTGAAGATTCCCGACACCTATCCGAAGTCCGTCGATGTGCCTGGCATCTATGTCTCGCACGATGCCGGGGATCATTGGTTTCTCTTCACGCTGGATGCAGGTGGGACGAATCGAATCGAAAGGACGCTCCTGGCAATTGACCCATCTGATCCAGGGAGAATGATCGGCCACGGAACATCGGGATTAGTCTTGACAATTGACGGCGGAAAATCGTGGTCTCCTGTCGGACAACAAGCTGAACTGGAAGCACCCGCTGAAATCAAAGGCCGTCGAGAGTATGTAAGCAATCTGAAGGATAAGCCGTGGGTGCGTCTTTATCCGAAGTTTGCGTTTCTCGCGCTTCAGCCAGTCGTATATCAGCGTGGCAATCCTAATGTCATCTACTTGGTTACCAACAAGGGGCTATATAAAACTGAAGACTCGGGCCGAACTTGGCGTCTGCTTTATGCAGGGATGCCACCGAGCCTTTACGAAGTGCATTCGATGTTAATAGACCCCAGCAATTCAAATCGGCTCTTTCTAAATACTCGATACACCGTTTTAGTTTCTGCAGATGGTGGGTGCCAGTTCAGGACGATTTTTGACTGGAAGAGATTCGCGCATGATTAGGATAAGGCCTGCCTACCGGCAGACAACCTCCGCCCCTACGCGGACACGGCAAAAGATCTGAGCGCGCTACTGCACGTCGAATGTATCGCCTTCGATCGAGGTGCTGGTGAGCTGATCGCTGATGAGCGAAGCATCGCCAGCGGGATTGTAATAAGACGATGAGGTTGGCGAGCCGTTGGACATGAAATAGAATCCGCCGATGCCCGGTTTTTTGGGATTGGCGTGGGCTTCCCAGATCATGCCGTTGGTGTTGAGCACGTAGGTGTAATTGGGATCTACCGCGGGGTCAAACTTCAAGTGATCGAGGTGCCAGCCGTTCGGCGCCTTTCCTCCCGTCAAAAGTTCCTGCATGGTGCACGCGTGCTGCGCTTCCACTTGGCACGTGTTTTCAAGAGTCGCGATGGCCGATAGAAACAGGAACGCGATCTGCTCTTCGCGCTTCAGCCTGATAGGACCACGGCTGTCCTCGATTTCAATTTTGGCTGTCGTAGCGAATGGACCTGCGCCGGGCTCCGCGGCAGCCTCGCCGTGCGAGTATTCGCCGCCGCGGTCGTGGTCACGGTCGTCGCGCGCGTGATCGCCCTCACCTGCCCCGGCTGCGGTAGTACTGGCCGCGGCGTAAATCTCCGCGACCTCGCCGCGCCTGAGAGCGCGATTCCACAGCGCCACCTCCTCAATTCCGCCCTGGAACCATCGCCCGCCGAACACAGTGCTGGCGCCGATCGAAAACGTGCTTGTTTTGCCCGCCCGGCCGCCGCCTTTATCCGTCGCGGCGACTTTGCCGTCCCAGTAAAGCACTCTGGTGTTCGTTGGCGTGTCCATCGTGACGACAATCATGTGCCACTGATTGACCAACGTGGAAGGATCTGGGGCGTAAGTGAGATGGCCGCCGGCGGCGGTATAAAATTTCAGCTGGTTATCGGTCTCGAATTGCACGTCGAGATCGTTGCCATTCTGCGATTCGCCCATCACGTAAAAGAAGCGCCCGGCTTCGGCCGGCAACTTATCCAGATTGACCCAGGCCATCATGCTGGCGTCGGTGCTGACTCCGCCGGCCTGCGTCGTCAAAATGTAGCCATCGACGCCGTTGAGTCTCGCGTAGTGATTGTGGCCGAATCCGATCGGGGCGCCCGGAGCGGCGCTGCCGACGCCGCCCACGGCTCTGTACGAAGTCGCGCCGACTTCGCTTCTTCCCGCCGTCGCTTCCAGGCGGTAATACGCAAGAGGGTGCGTTGCAACAACGGCTTCGACGAAATCGACGCCGGCGCCGCGCAGGCCCGCGCCCAACAGGGCCGTAGCTACCACCGCAGTGGCGAGCGCCGCATAGAATCGTTGACTTTCAGCGAACTTGAAACGCATATCGTTTCCTCCCGATCTGCAACTCGCGCATCGTACGCTTCTCCTGCGCGCGACACAACAGGCTTGCGGCTGGCGAAAGGCGACGGACCCACGTTCGCCCGATGAGGCTGGGCGAACATGGGGCACCCAAGACCCAAGACCCAAAACCCAAGACCCAAGACCCAAGACCCAAGACCCAAGACCCAAGACCCAAGACCCAAGACCCAAGACCCAAAACACCAAAGCACCAAAACGCCCAAAACCAACGACTAAAAATTCGGCAGCCGTCAGGTCTGACGCGAGCGAAAGGGGACGGCCACACCCTTCCGCCGCGGCGGACCTTCGGCCTGCGGCGGGCAGGCATTCGCCCTGAAAATGCGGGCGAATATGGGGCACCCCAAAACCAAGGACTAAGAAGGGCCTAAATGTGCGAGAGCGCTTGATCGAGATCGGCGACAAGGTCCTCGACGTCTTCGATGCCGACCGAAAGGCGCACGAGGCCGTCCGTGATTCCGATTTTCTTGCGCACGTCGGGCGGCACGGAAGCGTGCGTCATGCTCGCGGGATGCGAGATTAGCGTTTCAACGCCGCCGAGACTTTCCGCCAACGAGCATAGCTTGACGTTATTGAGCACGGTGCGCGCGGCGTCCATCGTCGAAACGTCGAACGAGATCATTCCGCCGAAGCCGGTCTGCTGGCGGCGGGCGATTTCGTGCTGCGGGTGCGCCGGTAGGCCGGGATAGAGCACGCGTTGCACCTTGGGATGATTTTCGAGGAAGCGTGCGAGAGCGATTCCGTTGGCGTCGTGCTGCGCCATGCGCACGGCCAACGTCTTGATTCCGCGCGACATCAGAAAACAATCCATCGGCGCAAGTCCGGCGCCCGCCGAGCGCTGCACGAAATAGATGCGTTCCGCGTCTTCCGGCTGCGTCAGCACGACGGCGCCGCCAAGGGCGTCGCTGTGGCCGTTCAGATATTTCGTCATGGAATGGACGACGATGCGCGCGCCCAATTTGATCGGCTGCTGGAAGTACGGGCTCAGGAAGGTGTTATCCACCACCAGGGTAAGTTTGCGAGCCGTCGCCACCCGCGCGACGGCCGCGATGTCGGTGACCTTCATCGTGGGATTCGTCGGCGTCTCGACGTAAATCATGCGCGTCGATGGTTTGATCGCGGCCTCGACGGCCTCGAGCGACGACGTATCCGCGAAGCTGAATTCCAATCCAAATTGCACCAGAAATTGCGTGGTCAACCGGACCACTCCGCCGTACACCGCTTCGGAAATGATGCAGTGATCGCCGGGCCGCAGCAGACGAAACACCGCGTCGATTGCCGCCATGCCTGAAGTGAACACATACGCCGCCGTGCCGCCTTCGAGGCGAGCCATGGTGCGCTCGAGCGCCTGGCGATTGGGATGATTCGTGCGCGCGTAGTCGAATCCTTTATGCTGCCCCATCGCATCTTGCACGTAGGTGGAGGTTTGGTAGATCGGCGCGACGATGGCCCCGGTAGTGGGGTCCGGTTCCTGTCCGACGTGAATCGCATCGGTTGCAAAACCCATGCATGTTCTCCTTAGGGCTGTGGGACTCGCGGGCCGCCGGGATTGGCTCGCGCGGAATCCTCTTGCACAAAATTCCCGGGCGGCGTAAGAGAAATGAAGGTGCCGCAGACTGCGAATCGAAGGTAACGCAGGCGATAGCCGCAGTCAATCGAGAGTCGGGCCAGAGCTGCGGGGTGCTATGCGGGCCAAACTGTGCAAAGGAGTTCCTTACGGCGTGCGAAGGCAAATAGCGCGAGCGGCGGAGTTGGTTGCGTTCGCACTGATATTCGCGCTCGTTCCTGTTTTGGCGCTGCCGCAATCGCAATCAGCGGCCGCAAATTCTCCCGCGCCTTCCGCAAGCCAGACTCCCGCGCCTGCTCCGACCGATGCCGCTCCTCCGCCCGCCCCTGCGCTGACTACTCCGCCTGACACCGGTAAGGGCGGGAAAAATAAGGTAGATAAGAACGACCAACCGGCTGCGATTCAATCTTGGTTGCGCATCGAAGTCGTGGGCGGCTTGGACAAGAAGCCGGTCCAGCAGGCCAGCGTGTACGTCAAATTCACAGTCGTTCACCCGCATGGCAAGGATCAGAAGTTCGAGTTCGATTTCAAGACCAACGACGACGGCGTGGCGCGCGCGCCGGATATTCCGCAGGGAAAAATTTTAATCCAGATTGTGGCGACCGGCTGGAAATCGTTCGGGCAGTACTATGACGTGGTTCAGGACAATCAGACAATTCATATCGAAATGGAACGTCCGCCTCGCTGGTATTGAAACACCACAGCTGAAAACATTTGCGTTGCGTGTATCGAAGCGCAACGCCTGCGAATTTTTTGCGCGGGCAACGCGCGCGCCGTTCTCGCTTGCACCATCTGTGTGCAATTAGCGTAAAGCCCGGCAGGCACGCGCGGTTACGGCGCCGATCGGTTTCTTTTCCACAAAGATTTCAACACAACTGTTGAAATCACCGAATATTCATCTGCATCGGCCCTCGGACTCGCGCGCACGGTGGCACTTCAATTGCCTCGCCGCCCGCTTTGACCGCTTTGCGGCGGAATGCTAGAGTACGTCTTCTCTGACGGGCTCTAAGTAGAGCCCGCGCCCGGCGGTCACTTTCTTCGATCGAATCGAATGGGTTCGCGATTCCTCTACTGGCGGTTGGTTTGGAACAATCTCGGCGTGCGGCCGTTGCGCTCGACGCTGAGCATCGTCGCTATGTCCTTGCAGGTCTTTCTGATCCTGTTCATCGTGGGGTTCACCGGAGGCATGATGGCCGATTGGCGCACGCGCTCCGAAGGTGTAGGGGCCGACATCATCGTGCAGCCGCCCAACTCCACCATTTTTTTCGCGTTCTCGAGCGCGGTGATGTCGGATTCGCTCGCCGACAAGATTGCGCGCCTGCCCGGCGTGGCTGACGTTTCCCCGGTGCTGATCGTAAATGCGGTGGGCAGCGGGAATCTGGTGATCATCTATGGCGTTGATTACGCTCGATATGCGGCGCTGAGCAACGGCTTCAAGTTTCTTTCCGGCGGTCCTTTCACCGCGTCGAACCAAGTGATCGCCGACGACCTGATCGCGCACTCGAAACATTTGAAGGTGGGGAGCGTGGTGACGCTGGTGGACCACCAATTCGTAGTCTCCGGGATCGTCCAGCACGGAAAAGGGGCGCGCTTTTTCATTCCCCTCCCGACGGCGCAATACATTCAGAACGCCCAAGGACGCGCTTCGATGTTTTACGTGCGCAGCAATGGCGATACCGAGGCGGTGCGCGCGGAAATCGTGAAGTCTGTGCCGGGCACCAAGGTGCAGTCGATGGCCGAATACCTGTCGCTGGTCACGTCAACGAATATTCCGGGCCTCAATCCCTTCATCAATTCGTTCATTGGCTTGGGCGTGGCGATCAGCTTTCTTGTGGTGCTGATGACCATGCACACGCTGGTACTGGAGCGCACGCGCGAGATCGGGATCATGAAAGCGCTGGGCTTCTCGAAGCTTGAGGTGTGCGGATTGATTGCCGTCGAAGCCCTGGTGATGGCCGGCCTGGCGATTGTGTGCGGTTTGGCGCTCACCGGCGTGGTTTACGTCGTGCTTCTGCACACCGCTCCGACGCTCCCGGTAATGATCGGACCCATGTGGATTGCGCGCGCCATCGCGCTGACGATTCTGGGAGCGATGGCCGGCGGTCTTTATCCCGCAATTCGCGCCGCGGCGAGCGATCCGGTGGATGCGCTGGCGTATGAATGAGCCGTGGCGCCGGCGCAGTCGGTTGCGCCGGTCGTGAAGAATCTGATACAACGCTGGTCAAGCAACTTGGAGGTTCCATGTTGAATACGCGCGCTCGGTTGATTGCACTCGCGATCATGCTGGGCATGGCCGCCACTGTTTTCGCGGCAGATGTTTGGAGAGTGAAGGATTACAAGCAGTGGGATATCAAGGATGTGGACAAAGTCCTGAACGATTCGCCGTGGGTGAAGACGGCGCTCGTCGGCAAGACGTGGACAGCGGCGAAGCCCGCCGCCAACGGCTCCCCAGCCCAGCCAAGCGAGGGTGGTCCGCCGCCGGCGTCCGGCTTGGGAGCCACGTCGCCCTACACCGTGCGATGGACTTCGGCAGTCACCGTGCATCACGCCGTGGCTCGCAACGCCGAGCTGAACAACCAAGGCAACGCTGCCGACGCTGAAAAGTACGCCAACACCGTGCCCGACACCTACGACATCGCGGTGATCGGCGATATGACGCCATTCGGTCCGCTTGACACCACCGACTTGATCAAACAGTTGCAGGCGACCACATCGCTCGAAATCAAGGAAGGCGGCATCCACCTTACGCCCGTCAAAGTCGAACTGGGCCGCAATCAGACCACCAGCGCTCTCGAAGCGATCACGTTTCATTTTGCGAAGACGACGGCCGGCGGCGCGCCCGTGTTCCCGCCGGATGCCAAGGGCGTGGACTTCATTTGCAAGACCGGAAAGATGTTCGTGATCAAGGTCCATTTCGATTTCACGAAAATGACCGGACAGAACGGTTTGGATTTGTAGAAACGCGCAGGGCGCGTATCTTTTCTGCCTGAGGTGCAAAACCGATGCGAATTTCCACTGGCGTGGCGAAACTGTGGGTCTGTACGGCGGTAATTCTGGTCTCCGCGGGAATCGCCGCAGCACAAATGGGCGGCATGATGGGCGGCGGCGGGGCATCAGCCATGCGCGGGATATGGAACCCGACGGTCGGCGCGGGCGCTGAATATCAGATGGTGACAACGAGCCAACGCGGCGGGCAGCAGACGTCGGATATGACGATTGCTGTCGTCGGCAAGGAAGACTACAACGGAGCACCCGCCTATTGGCTGGAGATGACCATGCAGGATCCTCGCAAAGGCGGCACGATGTATATCAAATATCTGATCGTGATCGACGCTGGGAACACCCGGCCGATAAAAATGATCATGCAATCGCCCGGCCAGCCGCCGATGGAAATGGACCTCCAAGCCATGCAGGGGATGATGGGCAATCGGCAGCCGCCGCCGCAGCCGGCCGACATCAGTAAGCAAGGGAAGGACCTGGGCAGCGAGACTGTGACCGTGCCCGCGGGAACGTTCACTTGCGAACACTATCAATCCGCCGATGGCGGCGATGTGTGGGTCTCCACCAAGGTCTCCCCGTGGGGCATGGTGAAAATGAATAGCAAGGACGCCACGATGGTGCTGGAGAAGGTGGTCACCGACGCTAAGGACATGATCACCGGCACGCCCCAGCAAATGCCCAGTTTCGGCGGCATGGGTGGCGCGATGGGCGGCATGCAGCAGCCACCGCAGCACTAATTTCATTCGCGCGGCCGCCGAGCGCGCTGGTGTTTCGACGGCCGTCGCGGAGCCAGAGCCCCCGCTAATGTTGGACGCTGGCCAAAAGCTTGCTCTGATCCGCGGTGGGCGGCTCGAATCGTCCGCCTAAGTACTTCGCCAGGAACTCTTCGGTGGCCGCGTCGAAGGCCATAGCGTTCACCGGCCTGGCAAATCCGTGCCCTTCGTCGGGGAAGATGTAATACAACACCGCCTTATCGTTCTTGCGCATTGCGGCGGCGATCGTGTCGCTTTCGGCTTGGGTGTTCACACGCGGATCGTTCGCGCCCTGGCCGATCAGCAGCGGCGCCTTGATTTGGTCCGCCTTGAATAAAGGCGATTGAGCCTCGAGGAATTCTTCGGTGTCCCCCACGCGCTTGTGAAACATCGCTACCTGTGTTGACCAGTAGGGAGGAACCGTCTTCAGCAAAGTGTACAGATTCGACGGGCCGACGATGTCAACGCCGCATGCGAACGCGTCCGGCGAAAATGCCAAGCCTGCCAGCGTGGCGTAACCGCCGTAGCTGCCGCCCATCACGCATACTTTACTGGCGTCGGCGATCCCTGCCTTCACCGCCCAGTCCTTGCCGTCGAGCAGATCGGTGTGCATCGCGCCAGCCCACTGGCGATCTCCCGCATTGACGTAAGTTTTTCCGTAGCCCGTCGAGCCGCGATAATTGATTTGCAGGACGGCGTAACCGCGATTCGCCAGCCACTGCACGGTTCCGCTGTAGCCCCACACGTCGCGCGTCCACGGCCCGCCGTGCACGAACACCACCATCGGCAGCGATATCGGCTCCATGCCGGACGGCGTGGTCAGGTATCCATAAATCTTCATGCCGTCGCGCGCGGCGAATTCGATCGGCTTCATTGTGGAGAGCTTGTATTTCTCCAGGTCGGGCCGGTTGCTGAAAAGCAGAGTGGCCTGTTTGCTCGTGCGGTCGTACAAATACCAATAGACCGGCGCATTGTCGCTGACGAAGGTCACCACCCACTTGGTATCGTCCAGGTTGGCGGAAATCGCGTCGATATCGCCATCGCGAACTTTTTTCAAAACCTCGAAGTCCGCTTTCGCCGCGGGATCGCTGAATTCGTATTCCGTTCGTTGCCGCGTGAAGCTGACGGCCTCGAGCGCGTAGGTTTTGGGATTGTTGATGGTGTTGCCCATGTCGAAATTCGGATCTTGCACGACGACGGATCGCTTGCCCGTGGCCAGATCGACTTCCAGCAGGCGAGCGGCGTTGTAATCGAGGCTGCTATCGATCCACAGTCCTTTGTTGTCCGGCGTGAACCCCACGATTCCGCCGAAGGTCTCATCCGGTCCCCAGTGGATCAGCTCGCGCCACGGGGAATTCACGTCGTCGCGCACGCGGACGATCGTGCCGCCGTCCGGCGTCGTCACCTGCGCAGCGAGAATGTGCATATCGTTGTCGGCCTGCCAACCTTCAACGTCGCCGGGATTTTGCGTATCCAGATCTACCGCACCGGATTTCAAATCGACGCGATAGACGTCAAAGAGCTGCGCATCGCGTTTGTTCATCTGAATCAGGATCGTGTCGGGTGTTTTCCAGTCATACGCGACGATGTCGACGCGAACCTTTTCGTAGGGCGTGAGGTCGCGGGTCTCTTTGGTGGCGATATCGGTCTGATGCAAGCGCCAGTTTTCGTCGCCGCCGACATCTTGCGTATAGAGGATATGTTTGTTGTCGTACTGCCAAAAGAAATTGCGAATTCCGCGGACTTTGTCGTCGGTGACGGCGCGGTCGTCGGTCTTGCCGATGGTTCGGATCCAAACGTTCAGCACTCCGTTCACCGGAGCGAGATATGCAAGCTGTGTCCCATCCGGCGAGATTTGCGGGTTCGCGCGCTCCGGATTCCCGAACAGAACGGTGCGTGGAATCAGCGGCGTCGAAAATTGCTCCTGCGCACGCAGCGCACCTGCGAAGAATCCGATAAACATCAAAGCAAGCATCAATCGTGTCAAAGCGCGCATGTCACCCTCCAGTAGGCCGGTCCAGCATAATTGGCTGGTTGGGAATGTCAACCTGCAGGATACGACGCGGCCGCGCCCGGGGCGCTAGCGGCCGTTCCGTTATTTCGACGATCGACTTGGCCGCGCGGCGATAATTTCCAGGAATGCGGGGTTGATCATGTGCGCGCCGGGCGCTTTCTCCAGCGCGCAGACCGCGCGCCAGATCGCGTCCGCGCGTTCCGCCGTCAAGTATCCAAGATCGACCAGGCGGCGCCGGCCAATCTCGACGAAGCTCGACATCCAATTCCACCGCGGCTGATCCGGCGAAATGGCGTCCACGATCGGCTGCGCTGTCCGAATTTCGAATCCCATTTCGCCGAGCCAGCCCAGCAGCGAAAGCGCGATATCCGGCCCGGCGCCCACGTCCTGCCAACTCTTGATCACCGTGCGCACGAATTCTTCGAGTTCAGGGCATCGCGGCGCCGAGCGCCACGTCGCATAGTCGAAATATTCATGCAGAACGATCACGCCGCCGGGCCGCAGCGCCGCGGCCATGTGCTCCAGAAGCGCGCGCGGATTCTTGATGAACGAAAATACCCATCGACACCAGACCGCATCCGCGATCACATCCGGAAAATCGCCGGCGTCCAGATCGATCCCGTGCGTCGTGATGTGCCGAACGCCGCGCTCCCCGCAGCTCGCTTCGAGCACGCCCAGAAACCGCTCAGATTTGTCGATCGCCAAGACGTGCCCTGAAGTCCCAACCAGTTCAGCAAGATCCAGCGCGGCATACCCCGGTCCGCAGCCCACATCCAGAACCGTGTGCCCCGGCCCGATGCCCGCCGAGCGCCATGTTTCGCGCACACGATCGCGCCACGCGCGGTGCTGCAATCCAAGCCGCTCGATTTCGTCGTCGTGCGTGCCCAATACGTAGTCTTTCGCGGAAGTCATTCGTATCCCTCGCTGCACAGGCCAGCGCGTCGGTGAGAGACTACCGGAAAAGAGTGCGCAGCTTCTATCCGTTTCTTGCGGTCAAAATGCGGGAACGTAACGGGGGACGGCGTTAGCCGCGATCGAGCTTGAAGATTGTCACGGCGAGCGGGGGCAATCGAAGATTGAGCGAATCGGGGAGGTTGGACCACGGGATCTGGTCGGCGTTGACGCCACCGAGATTGCCGACGTTGCCGCCGCCGTAGAGTTCCGCATCGGTGTTCAGGATTTCGCGGTACAGGCCGGGTTCGGGCACGCCGACGCGATAATTCTCGCGGACCACCGGCGTGAAGTTGGCGACGACCACCAGAAAATCCTTGCCGTTGCGCGCGCGGCGCACGAAACTCAGCACGCTATCTTCCGCGTCGGTGCAATCCAGCCACTCGAAGCCCTGCCATTCAAAATCGACTTCGTGCAGCGCGGGCTCGCGTTTGCACAGCGCATTCAAATCCGCGACGAGCCGCTGCACGCCCTGGTGCGGCGCGTACTCCAGCAAATGCCATTCGAGGCTGGTGTCCTGATTCCACTCCTCGCGCTGCGCGAATTCGCCGCCCATGAAAAGCAATTTTTTCCCGGGATGCGAATAGAGGTAGCCGTACAGCAACCGCAGATTCGCGAATTGCTGCCACATGTCGCCGGGCATCTTGTGCAGCAGGGAAGCTTTGCCGTGGACGACCTCGTCGTGCGATAGCGGCAGCACAAAATTTTCGGTGAACGCGTAAAGCATCGAGAACGTCATGCGATTGTGCTGAAACTTGCGATAGATAGGATCGAGCGAAAAATATTTCAGCGTGTCGTTCATCCAGCCCATGTTCCATTTCAAATCGAAGCCCAGGCCGCCCAGATACGTGGGCCGTGAGACCGCCGGCCACGCCGTGGATTCTTCGGCGACGCTCAGCGTGCCGGGAAAGCGGCCATGCAGGACTTCGCTCAAGCGTTTCAGCAGCGCGATCGCGCCCAGATTTTCGCGGCCGCCGAATTCGTTGGGAATCCATTCGCCAGGCCTCCGCGAATAATCCAGGTAGAGCATTGAGGCTACGGCGTCCACGCGCAAACCGTCGATGTGATATTTGTCCATCCAGAAAAGCGCATTGGAGATCAGGAAATTCTGCACTTCGGCGCGGCCGTAATTGAAAACCAGCGTGCCCCAATCCGGCTGCGTGCCTTGGCGCGGATCGGCGTGCTCGTAAAGATGCGTGCCGTCGAATTCGGCCAGGCCGTGGGCGTCGCGCGGAAAATGCGCGGGCGTCCAATCGAGCAGCACGCCGATGCCGGCTTGATGCAGGCGATCGACGAACTGCATGAAATCATCGGGGCTGCCGTAGCGGCTGGTCGGCGCGAAATAACCGACGGTCTGATAGCCCCACGAGCCGTCGAAGGGATGCTCCATCACGGGCATCAACTCGATGTGCGTGAAGCCCATCTTCCGCAAGTAGGGAATTAGTTCGTCGGCGGTTTCGAGATACGTGAGCCAGCGATTGGCTTTCTCGGCGTTGCGGCGCCAGGAGCCCAGATGCAGCTCGTAGATCGTGATCGGCGAATCGAGCCAATGGCGCTGCGCGCGCTCGGCGATCCACGCGTCGTCATTCCATTTGTGCTTATCCAGGCGCGCGACGATCGAGCCCGTGCGCGGCCGCAACTCCGCGCGGAAGCCGTACGGATCGGCCTTCAGAAACGGCAATCCGCCCTGGCGCGTGCGGATCTCATATTTATAAATTGTGCCCTCGGCCAAGCCCGGCACGAACAGTTCCCACAGCCCGGAAGTGCCGCGATTGCGCATCGGATGCGCGCGGCCATCCCATTGATTGAAATCGCCCACAATGCTCACGCGCTGCGCGTTTGGCGCCCATACACCGAAGGAGACGCCCGCTACGCCTTCCACTTCGCGCATGTGCGCGCCGAGTTTCTCGTAAGCCTCGGTGTGCGTGCCCTCGCCGAAAAGATGCAGATCGAAATCGCTCAGCAGCGGTGCGAACGCATAAGGATCGCGGAATTCGCGGTCGGCGTAGCCCTGTTCGCGCACGTGCCAGCGATAGGAGTTGGGCTCAAGCGGCAAATCGTGGGGGCCGGGCAGCGTTGCGGCGTAAATTCCCGCGGGATGAATCCGCTCAGCGAGAATTGGCGCGTCAGGAGCTGCGTCCAGAATCAAGGTGACGCGGCTGGATCGCGGCACGAACGCGCGCACCACCACTTGCCGATTCGCAGCGTCGCCGGCGTAGTGCGGGCCAAGAATATGGTGCGGGTCAGCACATTCACCGCGGATCAGCGATCCCATCTCCGCCTGAAACGGATCCAGCTGAACCGTGCCCTTGCCGGATCCAGCGCCCGCGCCGGATGCGCCGCCGGACGAAGAGGACGATGTTGGTTGATTCTCGGTCACAGCGATTAGATGCTCCCGGCGTCTATTCTAGCGTCCGCGCGGCGCAAATGCTCGTACTGGTTTTGTTGAGCGGCGGGTCAGTTTTTGACGTGCGCGATGCATCGGGCGCGGCTTTAGGCAGAGCGGAGAAGGAATGTTGTGGGATAATGCGCGCCGTATTTCTTGCGGGAGCGAGAATGAAGAAGAAGGTGATTCCTGCGCTGGTTGCCGCCGGCGTCTTGTTTTTCTGCGTCGCGTTTTGCGTCGCGCCGTATCCTGGCCGGATTCGTTCGCAGGCGGGAAGCAATTCAAACGCGGACGAGGAAGCGCGCAACCAGGTGGGAAAGGTTACGCAGAACCAAATCCCCGCGGCAATGTCCGGCCCCTATCACACCTTGGCGGATACCAAGCGAGCTTTGGCCACAGCCGACGCGATTTTCGCCGCATATTCCCACATACCTCTGCTAAACCCCCCTCACGGTTTTGAGATGCTTCACAACGTGAACGCCGACGCGCGAAGCACTCCTCGCGGCTGGCCGATTCCAGTGACCTCGGGATTCATTCTGGTGGCCTACGATAGCCATAAGCGTTTGCCCAATGGGCGCTTCGCGACGATCGGTGAGGGGCCGGTCCTGGGCGGGTTTGCGATGAACTCGATCGATTGCGACAACCCTTCGGCGGAAACCGATCTGGGGCGCGATGAGATAAGCGCGTTCTACTTGATGCCGCAACAGACCGGCACAGTACACGGTTGGCCAGAGACTGCCGGTGAGGTGTTCATGACCAAACGCACCGCGCCGCGGTGGTTGCCGGTGACCGCCGAGCGCGTGCTGAAGGTTCAACTCGACAAGGCCAACAAGACGCTGCAAGACGTGAACGCGGCAGCGCCGCAGAATGCTTACACCCAATGGTTGGCCGGCAAAGACAAACGCATGAAGGAGTATCAGCAGGAGCACGACGAGATGGTTAAGTCGCTCGGCAAGCAGCAAGCTGACGCGTACTTGGCCACCATGCTCGACACGGAGAAGAAAACCGGAGATATGCTGGCGTCGATGGCGCAGCAGGGAAGCGACGTGAACAAGACGGCAAGCGGGTATCAGGCGCAAGCATCCAAAGCGGTAAATGACCTGCAAGCCCAACTGAATTCGCTCTCGCCCGCGCAGCGCGCGGCGCCCGCTTACGTATATGAAAGCCCCGATGGCAGATTCTCGGTGGGTCAGGTGGTGCCGGCGGGCACTCCGGGTGGCGTGGCCGTGGTGTACCCGAACCCCAATTTCTACGACCGATCGCTACCGCCGTGGGAAGCGCAGTCACTGTGCGTCAGTCTGAGCACGGGTCCGCGATCGCGCGATGATCCTCTTTACCCCACCATCGTCGCAATCTGGAATTCACTTGACTGGGATGCGCTAGCGCAACAGCTAAAGTAACCGCTTCCCGCACCTTGCGCGTGCCATGCGCCCGCCGCGGTTCGTATTCGAGTGAGCGGTCCCGGAGTGCAAATAGCACTGGTAGCAGGCTGAAGGGACCCCAGAAGCGAGGCGGAAAGATTGTTCTGGCCCTTCCCCGCTCCCGCGTTACAATCGGGCCATGCGACACTCCTGTCGACATCGGCGTTCCTGCCGAGAAGGAGGTGATCCGGTGAGGTACGGTTTACGTTGACGCAGTAGAGGAGGCGCTTGTGGGTATCCGAGCGCCTCTCTCCTTTTTCCACGCCTGTCCGAGTCCCGCGACGGCAATTCCTCGCGCCGCCCGCATTCCTTCCGGGCCGTGTTCCACGAGACGCGTGCATCCCCAGTGCCAATAGTAGTAGTATTCTGCGGCTCAATCGGCCCCGCGGTCTGCGGAATCCGCCACGCGCAAATTTGCGCGCTAAATTTCAAGGGAGCGACATGAAGAATTTTCTGGCAATCGTTCTATTCGCAATCGCCACGCCCGCGATCGCGCGAGCCCAAGCTACCATCCCGCCTGCCACCGGCCCGCAAGTTACCATTCCCCAAGCCAGCGGCCCGCAAGCCAATGGCGCATGCGGCCCGTCGAACGAGGATTGGGACGTCACCACCAACGACAAGACCCATCCCACCGCGGCTGCGGAGCCCAACAGGGCCCACATCTATCTTATTCAGGACGATACGGAATATGTCCCGCACCCGCGTCCTTCCGTCCGCTTCGGAATTGACGGCCAATGGGCCGGAGCCACGCATAGCAATTCCTATTTCTTCGTCTCCGTCGATCCCGGCGAACATCATCTTTGCATTCGCTGGCAGGGCGCGGTCGGTGCCGGCGGTCAGCACAGGGAATCGGATTCGGTCCTCGAACTTTCAGCCGAAGCCGGCCAGGATTATTATTTTGTCGCGCATGACGTTTACAGCGGCGGCGACTCTCGCCCCGGCCAGCCCAACCGGCCCAACGAGCCGCCTCCCAGCCAATTCGTAGTTTTTCGCCCCGCGAACAGCGATCAAGCCATGATGATGATGAGCCGCTTCGCCTTCGCCACGTCGACTCCGAAAAAATAAAGGTTTCGGCGTGAATCACGCTATTAAAACGCTGCTCAGAATGTTCTGCATTGCGGTGGCGCTCGGGTGCGCGGTGCAGCTCTACGCCCAGGGCGCCGGCCAGCAGGAGGATCCTGTCTGCGTGCAGGCCGACAAAGTTGCCGAGGTGAGCGCCGACATGCCGCAGGGCGATTCAAGTGTGGCGGGCAGCTGCTCGGCTTGGAATTTGTATTACGGAATCGGCGAACAGCCGGACATGCGGCTTGCGCGACTCTGCGCATTCGGGGCCACCGACGACGTGGAATCGCTCGGCGTGCTTACGATGATCTATGCGGGTGGCAAGGGAGTCGCTCCCAATTTGCCCCTCGCGATTCATTACGCCTGCGGAATTTCGGACGGATGGGATAGCGGCACGGAGACGGCGATCTGGTTGCAGGACCAAGAGCAGAAAGGTGTGGCTCGAGTAGATTTTGACTTTTGCGAGCATTCCACCGGTCGGAGGATGGCCTATATGTGCATCGAACGCGACCAAGACCGGGCCGACAACGCGCGCGTCGCGGCCGAGCGGGGCTTTGACCCTGACGCGTCCGGCGCACGGAGAGCCGCGCTCGACGCGTTGCTCCAAGCCAGATCCGATTTCATCGACGCGCACGCTCACGAGCTGCATGGGGGAACCGTGGGCACTTCTCAGGAGGCTTTGAGCGAAGCCATCGATACTGAGAACATCTGGACCCGGACACTCACGGATCTCGCCGCCGGGAAACTGCCCCAGTTCACACATCAGGACTTTCTAGGCGCCGATGCCGCGTTGAATGACCACTATCAGGGCGCGAAGAATACAGCTATTTCTTGCAGTGACGGACAGTTTTGCACGACCGTAGATCAGCTCGTGCATGCCGAGCGCGTGTGGCTCGCATACCGCGACGCTTGGGTCGCTTACGGACATTTGCGTTGGCCGCAAGTCTCGGCGGATAGCTGGCGAACACCGCTCACCCGCGAGCGCACGGATATGCTCATTGACGAAGAGTAGGTTCCCGCACGAATACTGCGAAGTGTCCGCGGAGCCGAGACCGGAACGCTACAATCGACGATCGTCATCGTGTTAGAGTGAGCGATCGCGGAGTGCATCCCAGGAGGAAGATTTGGCGTATCGCGACTTACGCGAATTCATCGCGCGCCTGGAAAAAGAAGGCGAACTGAAGCGGGTCTCCGCCGAGGTGGATCCCGTGCTGGAAGTCACCGAGGTGGCGCAGCGCGTTTTGCGCGCCGGCGGCCCCGCGCTGCTGTTTGAACATCCGAAGGGTTTTCCGAATATTCCGCTGGCCATCAATTTGGTTGCGAGCGAGAGGCGCATGAATATGGCGCTCGAAGTTGAAAGCGCCGACGAGATTGCGGAGCGCATTCGCGCGTTCGTGGATTTCCAATCGCCGCAGGGAATATTTGAAAAAATAAAGATGCTGCCGAAACTGGCCGAGTTGGGTTCGTTCTTCCCGAAGACAGTGCGCTCCGGCCCGTGCAAGGAAGTGATTCGCAAAGACGGCTTTTCGCTTTTTGATTTTCCCATCCTAAAGTGCTGGCCGCAGGACGGCGGGCGCTTCATCACCTGGCCGCTGGTGATCACGAAAAATCCCGAGACCGGCAAGCGCAACGTCGGCGTGTATCGCATGCAGGTGTACGACGAGCGCACCACTGGCATGCACTGGCAAACGCAGAAGCACGGCGCCGAACACTTCCGGCGCGCGCGCGCGGCCGATCCCAATGGGCGCATCGAGGTGGCCGTGGCGATCGGCTCCGACCCGGCGACGTGCATGGCCGGAATTCTGCCCGTGCCGCCGGATTTGGACGAGATGATGTTCGCCGGCTTCTTGCGGCGTGAGCCGGTGGAGATGGTGGCGTGCGAAACGTGCTCGCTGGAAGTGCCGGCCAATTCCGAAATCGTGCTGGAAGGCTACGTCGAGCTGGGCGAGATGCGCACCGAAGGTCCATTCGGCGATCACACCGGCTTCTATTCGCTCGAAGGCGAATTCCCGGTGTTTCACGTTACGTGTGTCACGCATCGCCGCGATCCTATATATATGACCACCGTCGTCGGGCCTCCGCCGCAAGAGGATTTCTGGATGGGCCACCTCGTCGAACGCGTGTTCCTCCCGGTGATGAAGCTGCAATATCCGGAGATCGTGGACGTAGCCATGCCGGCCGAAGGAATCTTCCACAATTTGATGATCGTTTCGATTCGCAAATCGTACCCGGGCCATGCGCGCAAAATCATGAACGCGATTTGGTCGCTCGGCCAAGCGATGTTCACGAAAGTGATCGTGGTGGTGGATCATGACGTTAACGTGCAGGATTTTCGCGAGGTTGTGTGGAAAGCGCTGTGCGCCGTCGATCCGGAACGCGACGTTCAATTCGTCTTGGGTCCAGTCGATACACTCGATCACGCCGCGCGCGTGCAGGACTTCGGTTCGAAAATGGGAATCGACGCCACGCGCAAGTGGGCCAGCGAGGGCTTCGCGCGCCCGTGGCCCGACGAAATCAAAATGGATGACGCCACGCGCAAGCGCGTCGATGCCCTATGGAGCAAGATGGGCCTCAGCCGCTGAAGCGTGCTGGAAATCTGCTAATTTCGACTGCGCGGAATCAACGCTTTAGGGCCTCTGTACTGCGTTATCGCACGATTTAGATGTGCTGGCCTGCCCTGCCGGCCACCGCTGGCCCCCTGGGCAGCCCACGTATTCTTAAGACAACACCCCGTTTTACGTTGCTTGACACTTCCGAAAGCTGACCACAAACTCGCCCACAGGTACTAGAACCCTCGTCCTAGGAAGTGCCGAGAGGGTTTCGGCGTCGATCAAGGTGGCCGGTCGCGCCACAGCAAACGCAGATTGAAGCGGCCGGGCGCGAGAAAGCCGAAAGGGTCACGAAATGTTTGGAAAGCCGAAGCAAGTTGCGGTGGTCGGGCTGGACATCGGCTCGAGTTCGGTTAAGTCCGTCGAACTGCGAGAAACCAAGCAGGGCTACGAGCTGGTGAGTTTCGGCTTGGAGCCGCTGGCCCAGGACACCGTTGTAGACGGGGCAATCATGGATGCGCCGCTTGTCGCGGGCGCCATCAGCAGCGTGTTCGACACGCAGAAGATCAAGACGAAGAATGTGGCCACGTCGGTCTCCGGGCACTCCGTGATCGTCAAGCGCGTCACGCTGCCGTCGATGTCGTCGGAAGAATTGTTTGACCGCATCCAGAGCGAAGCCAGCCAACACATTCCCTTCGACATCGCCGACGTGAATCTGGATTACCAGCTTCTGGAATCCGTGGATTCGCAGATGGACGTACTGCTGGTAGCCGTGAAGAAAGACAAGATTCTGAATCACACCAACGTACTGGCGCAGGCGGGAAAGAATCCGACCGTGGTGGATATCGACGCCTTCGCGCTCCAAAACTGCTACGAGGTCAATTACGATCCCGACCCCGGCCAGACCATCGCGCTGCTGAATATCGGCGCCAGCGTGATGAACATCAATATCGTGCGCGCCGGCATTCCGCTGTTCACGCGCGACGTTTCGGTCGGCGGCAACCAGTACACCGACGCGCTGCAGAAGGAACTGGACCTGAGCTTTGAGGACGCCGAGCGCCTGAAGAAGGGCGACGCCATCGCCGGAGTGGCCGAAGAGCACAAGGCGCAGATCCTGCGCTCGGTTTCCGACATTCTGCTGCTCGAGATTCAAAAGACATTCGATTTCTTCCGCGCCACCGCCAGCGGCGAAAACATCCAGAAGATTTGCGTGGCCGGCGGCACGGCGCGCGTGCCCGGCTTGGTGGAATTGCTGCGCGAGGAATTCGCGATGCCGGTGGAAGAGCTTTATCCGTTCCGCAAGATCGTCATCAATCCCGGGCGCCACAACGAGGATCAGATTCGCGAGCTGGCGCCGCGCCTGGCAATTGCCGTTGGCCTGGCGTTGAGGAGCTTTGACCAACCATGATCCATATCAATTTACTCGGCAGGGCCCGGCCCAAAGTAGCGCGCCAGTCGACGGTGCCGCTGGAAGCCACTCTCCAAGTGATTCTGCTGGTGGCGGCGCTGGCCATTTCGGTGGGAGTGCTCTGGTATTACTGGGCGCAACTTGACGCCGAAGCGCACGCCTATCAAGCCGATATCCAGAAGCAGCAGGGCGAAAAGGCGCGTCTGGAAAATTTGAAAGCCCAGGTGGAAAACTTCCAGCGCGAGAAGGACGTCCTGCAGCAGCGCATCGACGTAATCGAGCAGCTGCAGCGCAACCGCACCGGTGGCCAGGAGTTGATGGACGCGCTGGCGAACACCGTGGTGCGCACCGACACCTTGTGGCTGACCACCGTGTCCCGCAAAGGCGATAGCCTGGCCCTCACCGGCGAGGCCGCCTCAATCAACGCCGTGGCCAATTTCATCACCGAACTGAAGCGCTCGGGTTACTTCGACCAGATCGAAATCAAAGAGTCGCATCAGGATCCGGCGGAAAAAGAAGTTCAAACGTTTGTTTTCGAAATAACGGCGCAGTTTGCATTGCCGCAAGCCAGAAACGTTGCGGCTCCAGCTGCGGCTTCCGCTCCGGCGCCCGCCCCGACACCGGGCCGGCCGGCGGGGAAGGGGTAGGGGACGGCGATGGCCATATCGTTCCGCGAATTTCCTTGGTACATCCAAGCGCTGCTGTTTGTGGCGCTGGCGGTGATCGTTATCGGCGCCGGAATCTATATTCCGATTTCTCCGGTGGCCACGGCTCGCGCCAACGTCACACAGCTTCATGACCAGGATACCCAGTTGAAACAGGAAGTGCAGTCGCTCGAGGTCTACGAGCGGCAGTACGTCGAGTTCAATCAGGAAATGACCGCGTTGCACAAGCAGCTGGATACCCTGCAAGCCATCGTTCCCGAGGACAAGCAGGTCGATGAATTCATGCGCTTGCTGCAAGGCGCGGCTTCGGCCTCCGGCGTGGAAATTCGCCGCCTCAGCGCTGACGCCATCATTCCCCACGACTATCACTTCGAGATGCCGTTTGAAATTCAAGTGGATGGGCCCTACTACGCGATCGAGGATTTCTTCGCGCGCCTCAGCCGCCTTTCGCGGATCATCAACGTGGGGGATCTGAGTTTTGGCGCGGTGGATCCGGCTCGTGGCCCGGGTTTCACGGCGCGGCCCGGCACGAGCGTCACCGGCACATGCACCATCACCACATTCTTCAGCAAGCCAAGCGACGAGCCGGCAGCGGCTCCGGCGGCCGGTGCGGCGCCAGCAGCGGCGCCTTCAGGCCCGCTTCCGGCCCGCTCGCAGGGAAAGGGCGATTGAGTTGACCATGCGATTGCCAATCCAGATTCGATATTGCGTTGCCCTCGCCGGAATCCTGGCGCTGGCTGGCATGGCGTGCTTGCCCGTCGGAGCCCAGGTTCCGATTCAGCCTTCGCAAGTTCGAAACCAAGTGAACCAAGCGCAAGCCTCGTCGCCATCCGCGGCGGCGCCGGCTTCATCTCCAGCGAACCAATCCGCGGCTCCAGCCAAACCCGCAGCGCACCACGCTGCCGCAGGGTCCAAGCCGGCGCATAAGGGCACAGCAACGCCGTCAGCTGCCGCTTCGGGTCCGCACGTTAAGCCCGTCAGCGTCTCGACGCCTGGCCGCCGCGATCCGTTCGTGGCCTTGCTTTCGCAGAACCAGGGCGGCGCCAAAAACCCGGACAATTTGCCGCCGGGGAAAGCCGGCCTGATGGTGGATTCGCTACGGATTGACGGAATCGTGGCAGGTCCCAACGGAATGATTGCCATCGTGTCCAATCCGCAAGAGCGCGTCTATTTCCTGCGTGACGGAGACAAGTTGTACGACGGGTCCGTCGAGCACATCGCGCTCGATGGCGTTTCCTTCCACCAAATCGGAACGGACGCATTCGGAAAACCCGTCGATCGCGAATTGACGAAACGCCTGTATTCCAGCAGTTCAGGAGAAACGCAATGAAGATTCACTGGCCGGGTTACCGGCTCGCCAGCCTGATATTTGTCGTGTGCGCCGCCTTGGCGACGGTGTGGGCCGGAACCGGCGCGCCCGCCGTGAGCGCGCCCGCCACGACGATCTCCGCGGTCCGCGTGGCGCAATCGGGCCACGAGACTTCGGTGCGAGTGGAGGCCGGAGCGCCGCTCGCCTACAAGCAGATGCGCCTGGAAAATCCGCCGCGCGTGGTGCTGGACTTCTCGAATGCCCGCCTCGCGACGGCCGATAACCACGTCGCCAGCACGATGCAGCCGGTGCGCGGGATTCGCATGGGCGAATCCGCCGGAGGCGCGGTTCGCCTGGTGATTGACCTTGATCATCTAGCGGCCGATCGTGTGCAAGCGGACGCATCCGGCATAACGATCACCTTTAGCACCGCCGCCGAGCCCGCCGGAGCCCAGGCGCGCGCCCTGCCTGCTTCGCAGCCGGATCGCAGCCAGATTCCGCAGTTGTCGCTGCCCGCTTGGCTGACGACCGATAGTTCGGCCCTGGCTACGACCACCAGCGAGCCACAGGCTCCAGCGCAGCCACAACCACTTCCGGCGCAGCAGCGCGCGAGCGAATTTGCCGTGGTCGAAGCGACACCGCAGCCCGTGCTCGGGCCGCAGGCTCCCTCCGCGCAAACCGCACCCGTGTCCGCTGAAGCAGCGAAAAAGTACACGGGCGAACCGATTTCAGTAAACCTGAAAGATGTGGACCTGAAAGACTTCTTCCGTCTGATTCACGAGATCAGCGGCCTGAACATCGTCGTGGACCCAGCCGTGCACGGAACGGTCACTCTGGTTCTGGACCAAGTGCCGTGGGATCAGGCGCTGGACATCGTGTTGCAGAACAACGACCTTTCCAGCCAGATCGATGGAAACGTGCTGCGTATCGCGACGCAGGACACGATTCGCAAAGAGGCTGAATCGCGGCGTGCGCTGGCGAATGCCCAGGCCGCGTCCGTGGATCTTGTCACCGAAACGCGCGTGCTGAGCTATGCCAAGGCATCCATTCTGGCCCCCACGCTCAAGAAATTCCTTTCGCCGCGCGGCGATATCCTGTTCGATGAACGCTCCAACAGCCTGATCATCCGCGACGTTCCGGCGGTGTTTCCTTCGATCGAGGATCTGATCCGTCAACTCGATCGCAAATCGCAGCAAGTCGAAATCGAAGCCCGCGTTGTAGAAGCCTCGCGCGCCTTCGCGCGTGACCTCGGAAGTCAGCTCGGTTTCGGCATCGGCTTCGGCGCCGGCAATTCCAACGTGATTGGCGGCGGCAGCGGCGTGCCCAGTACAATTACACACACCGGCGCGACGCTTCCGATCAGTGTGCCGGGCAGCACGGACATCCTGCCGCTGCTCACGAACTTCCCGGCCGTGGCTCCCACGTCGGGCTTCACGTTCGCCCGCACCGCCGCGAACTACGCGCTGGACTACACCATCACCGCAATGGAGAACAAGGGTGACGGCAAACTTCTTTCTGAGCCCGAAGGCGTGACGCAGAACAACGAGAAACTGACCGTCAAACAGGGCGAAGAGATTCCCATCCAAACCACCATCAACGACACGATTTCCGTGCAGTACATTGACGCCGTGCTGAAGCTTGAGGTCACCCCGCAGATCACCGCGGACGGCACCGTGTTCCTCGACGTCGACGTCGAAAACACTCAGGTGGACAACGGCATTCCTCGAATTCAAGGCATACCGGCTTTGGATACGCAGGCCGCCACAACCAAGGTTCTCATTCGCGACGGTGGCACCGTCGTGATCGGCGGCGTGATCATCTCCAGCCAGCAGAACAACGTGAACCAGGTGCCGTTGATCGGCAGCATTCCGCTGATCGGGCATCTATTTAAAGAAACCTCGGTGAGCGTCTCCTCGCAGGAGCTGCTCTTCTTCGTCACCCCCCGGATACTGCCCGATTGATCGGGATCACACTGGGGCCCAAGCCACGGATTTCAATCGGGGGAGACGCGAGTCTCCCCCTTTTTTCTTGCCCGCGTGCGATCTCCACAGAGGACCGATAAAATAGAGCCATGGAAGCTCGTGTCTACGCTGGAAGGATCGAACTCGTGCGCGCCGCGCTGGGCTCGAAGCACGGCGAAGCCCTGCTCGTCACCCACCTCCCGAATATTTTCTATCTGACGGGGTTCACCGGAGACTCAGGTTTTCTGCTCGTTGAGCCGGAGCGAACAAGCTTGTTCACGGACGGGCGATTTCGCGTTCAGGCTCGCGTGGAAGCGCCGTGGGCGAAACTCATCATGCAGCGCGCGGGTTTGGCGGCCACTGTCGGCGCCCACATCGCGCGAGCAAAGTTGTCTGTCGCGTATTCCCCGTCGCAGCTCAGCTTGGCCACCTGGCAGGCCGCGCGACACGCAGCCGGCTCCAAAGTCCGCTGGCGCGCCGCAGAGGGCATTATCGAGGCATTGCGGGCCCTAAAGAGCCCTGCTGAGATTGCCGCGATCCGCGCGGCAGGCAAAGTCGCTTGCGAGGTAATGCACGAGGTCATCGCCCTGGTTCGCCCCGGCGTGCGCGAACTCGACCTGGCGGCCGAGATCGGGTATCGTCTTCGCCGTAAAGGGGCTAGCGGCGAATCCTTCGAAGCGATCGTCGCCGCCGGCCCGCGCTCGGCGATTCCGCACGCGCGCCCGGGTGAGCGGCGCATCGGGAAAAATGAGTTGGTCGTGCTGGACCTGGGTGCTATACTGCGCCGCTATTGTAGTGATTTAACTCGGACGGTTTTTGTAGGTCGCGCACCAGCACGAGTGAAGCAGTGGTATCGAGCCGTACAGAACGCGCACGCGGCGGCCTGTGACGCGCTTCGGCCGGGCGTGCCGGCCCAGGAAGTGGATCGGGCGGCTCGGCAAGTGTTGCAACGCAATGGGCTTGGGCGCTTTTTCGTCCATAGCACCGGTCATGGCTTGGGACTTGAGATCCACGAGGCGCCTCGCCTTGGAAAGGGCCAGACGACCTTGCTCCAGGCTGGTTCAGTGGTGACTATCGAGCCCGGGATTTACACTGAAGGAGTCGGGGGCATCCGCATCGAAGATGACGCCCGGGTCACGGCGGATGGCTCGGAACTGCTCACCAGGTTGGGGCGGGACCTGTTGGAAATTTGACGCCAGATGAAACCGAAAAATTCCAAGAAATCGTCGGCCCAGAAAGCAGCGGGCCAGAAATCATCCGAAAACAAAGCCCTCGCTGTGCCGGGAGTGGACCTGCGGCAGCTCGAACAGTTGCTGGCCTTCATGTCCCAGAACGGCCTGGAAGAATTTGAATATGCCAGCGGTGACCTGCGCATCCGCCTGAAGAAAGCGTTCGCCGATCCCAATGCGCTCGCACCCAGGGCGTTGCCACGGCCGGAAATCGTCGTTCCTCATCCGCCCGCGGGCGAGCCGCCGCCATGGGCGCAAGAGACGAGCGCCGAGCGCCACAAGGAAGCGCAGCGCCCGCCCGAACCTCCCGCGCCGGCCGAAGAGGAAAATCTCTACCTCATCAAGTCTCCGATCGTGGGCACCTACTACGCGTGTCCCAGCCCGGATGCCCCATCTTTCGTCAAAGTCGGCGATGAAGTCGCCGCGGGACAGGTGGTGTGCATCATCGAAGCCATGAAGTTGATGAACGAGATTGAAGCCGAAATCGCCGGCGAAGTGGTTCGCGTGTTCGCGGAAAATGGCCAGCCGGTCGAGTACGGCGAGCCGTTGTTCTCGCTTCGCCCTGCGGGGAAAAGCTAGCTTCGGCGGGCCCGGATCACACCACACGGAAAATGTTCCGCAAAATCCTCATCGCCAATCGGGGTGAAATCGCTCTGCGGGTGATCTGCGCCTGCAAGGAGTTGGGAATCAAGACGGTCGCGGTCTATTCCGAAGCGGATCGCAATTCCTTGCATGTGCGCTTCGCCGACGAAGCGGTCTGCATCGGGCCGCCGCGCTCCACGGAAAGCTATCTGAACATTCCCCACGTAATCAGCGCCGCGGAAATCACCAATGTCGATGCCATTCATCCCGGCTATGGCTTTCTTTCCGAAAACGCGAACTTCGCCGAAGTTTGCGAGGCCTCGCAGATCGCTTTCATCGGACCTTCCGCGGATATCTTGCGGCTGATGGGCGAAAAAGATCAGGCCCGGCGAGAGATGGCCGCCGCCGGCGTGCCCATCGTGCCCGGCTCGGAGGGAATCGTGGCCGATGAAACCGCGGCTTTGACCGAGGCCAAGCGCATCGGTTATCCGGTGATCATCAAGGCTGCCGCGGGTGGCGGAGGCCGCGGCATGCGCGTGGTCCGCAACAAATCCGAATTGCCCGGCAATTTTGCAACGGCGCGCGCGGAAGCGCAGCAGTCCTTCGGCGTGCCTGATGTTTACCTTGAGCGCTTCATCGAGCACCCGCGGCACATCGAATTCCAAGTGATGGGCGATAAGCACGGCCGCGTGATGCATCTCGGCGAGCGCGAATGCAGCATTCAGCGGCGCCACCAGAAGCTGATCGAAGAATCTCCGTCGCCGGCGATCACGCCCGAGCGCCGCGCGGAATTGGGCGCGCAAGTGGTGCGCGCGCTCGAGCGCATCGGATATTGCGGCGCCGGTACCGTGGAATTTTTGATGGACGAAGAGGGCGCATTCTACTTCATCGAAATGAACGCGCGCATTCAGGTGGAGCATCCCGTCACGGAAATGGTCACCAACGTGGACCTAATCAAATCCCAAGTGCGCGTGGCCAGCGGCGAGCGTCTGGAGGACGTTGTCGGGGCGCTCGAAGCGCGCGGCCACAGCATCGAATGCCGCATTAACGCCGAGGATTCGGACACGTTCGCGCCGTCGCCGGGGCGCATCACCGTGTTTCAGCAGCCGGGCGGCACCGGAGTTCGCGTGGACACCGCCGTTTACGCCGACGCCGTGATTCCGCCGTATTACGATTCACTGGTGGCGAAACTGATCGTGCGCGGCCGCGATCGCGCCGAAGCTTTGGCGCGCATGCGCCGCGCGCTGGAAATGTTCGTCATCGAAGGCATCAAGACTTCCATCCCTCTGCATCGCCGCATCCTGGCCGATCCGGATTTTGAAGCCGGCCGCTTTGACACCCATTTCATGGATCGCTACGCGCCCGTGACGGCGGGTCACCGCTAAGGCCGCGCGTGTTTCCGCCGCTCTACGCGATCCTGGATGCGTCGCTGATAGCGAGCGACGCGCCCGCGGCTTGGGTTGCTTTCGCGGCGTCGCTTGCGCGAGCCGGTTGCCGGTTGATGCAAATCCGTGCAAAACAAATCGATCCGGCGAAGCAACTTGAAATCGCAGCGCAACTCGCGCGCGCGCTCGATTCCACGGGCGTGCGATTGATCGTCAACGACCGCGCGGATATCGCGCTGCTCGCCGGGGCCGGCGGCGTGCATGTCGGCCAGCAGGATCTCAAAGTCGAGCAAGCGCGCGCGATCTGCGGGCCTGTGATGTGGGTCGGCGTTTCGACGCATACGCTTGAGCAAGTGCGCGCTGCGGACAAGACTTCGGCCGATTACGTCGCCTTCGGCCCGGTCTTTCCGACCACGACGAAATTGCAGCCCGATGCGCTCGTAGGGCTTGAAGGCTTGCGCGCCGCCCGCGCCGCAACGCGCAAACCGATCGTGGCCATCGGCGGCATCACACTCGATCGCGCTCGGGCCGTGTACGGTGCGGGAGCGGATTCTCTCGCCGTCGCCAGTGATCTGCTTCGCGCCGCAAATCCCGCCGCACGCGCGGAAGAATATTTGGCGATTGCAGCCGAAGCCATTGGTGCGCCGCGATGAACCAAACGAATCCTAAGCGCAACGCCGAAGCTGGCGCGCCAGCGGCGCCCGAGATTGCGCCCGGCGGCTTCGTTCACAGCTTAAGCCTGTTCGATTCCACGATGTTGGTGGTGGGCTCGATGATCGGCTCGGGAATTTTCCTGGTCTCCGCCGATATCGCGCGGCTCACCGGTTCCGTCGGCGGGCTCTTGCTCACGTGGCTGATCACCGGCGCCCTCACGATCGCTGCCGCGCTTTCCTATGGCGAGCTGGCGGCGATGATGCCCAAGGCCGGCGGCCAGTACGTTTATCTTCGCGAAAGTTATTCGCCGCTGTGGGGCTTCCTCTACGGATGGACCGTGTTCCTGGTGATTCAGACGGGCACCATCGCCGCGGTCGCGGTGGGATTCGCGCGTTACCTCGGAGTGCTCGCTCCGTGGGTTTCGCCGGCGGCTTGGATCGTGCCGCCGCTGCGGCTTTCCGCGAAATACGCGATCAGCCTCTCTCGGCAACAACTTGTCGGCGTCGCGCTGATCTTGCTGCTCACGTGGGCGAACACACACGGGCTGCGGCTCGGCAAAATCATCCAGAATATTTTCACCTCGGCGAAAACGCTGGCGCTGGCCGCTTTGATTCTGCTGGGCATTTTCTGGGGCCGCAACGCCGCGGCGCTTCACGCAAACTTTTCTTCGCTCTGGGCGCTGCACAGCCCGCAAACGATTGCGCCCGGCGCGCCGTTTCTCGCGCGATGGATTCCGTCCGTCTCCGTCACTGGCGGCCTGTACGCTGTGGTGATCGCGTTTGGCGTGGCGCAAGTCGGATCTCTTTTCTCCGCCGACGCGTGGAACAACATCACGTTCACCGCCGGCGAAGTGAAAAATCCGCGGCGCGACGTTCCGCTGTCTCTGGCCGCGGGAACCGCCATCGTGATCGCGCTCTATCTGCTGGTTAACGTCGCCTATCTGTTCACGCTTTCGCTCACTCGCATCCAAACCGCGCCTGACGATCGCGTGGCGACGGCCGCCCTGGCCGTGATTTTCGGATCGGCCGGCGCCGGTATCATGGCGCTGGCGATTATGGTTTCCACTTTCGGCTGCGCCAATGGATTGATTCTCGCCGGTTCGCGCGTGTATTACGCCATGGCGCGTGACGGCTTGTTTTTCCGCAGCATCGGCCGCCTGAATCGCAAACACGTTCCAGCCATGGGCTTGGGACTCCAAGGAGTCTGGGCGGCGATTCTCGTGCTGCTGCGCACGCGCCGCGTTGACGCCGTCAGCGGCGCCGTCGTCTATGGCAATCTCTACAGCGATTTGCTCGACTACGTCGTCTTCGCCGTGTTGATCTTTTACGTCCTCACGATCGCCGGCATTTTCCGCCTGCGCCGCCTTAAACCCGATGCTGCGCGTCCCTACCGCGCATTCGGCTATCCCGTAATTCCGGCGTTGTACATTTGCGCGGCAATTGTCATTATGGCGGCACTGCTCTTGTATCAAACGCAGACGGCATGGCCGGGTTTGGTGATCGTCGTCTGCGGAGCGCCGGTGTACTGGATTTGGCACAAGCGGTCGGCAGCGTCCCTGCCGAGTTAGATCGAGTTCGCTCGTCATCGGCCGCGCGATGCGCGCCGGGAAACGGAGCACTCCCCGATGCGTAATCCGCTTTTCGCAAGAAAACCGATGCACATGCTGCACGCCGAAGCCGGGGAGACCGGCGAAGGCACGCTGCACCGCCATCTCGGCTCCTGGTCGCTTGTTTCGTTGGGCGTGGGCGCGATCATCGGTGCCGGCATCTTTGTGCTGACGGGCGCCGCGGCCGCGCAGTATGCCGGGCCCGCGATTGTCCTCTCGTTTATTCTCGCGGGCGTCGGTTGCGTTTTCGCGGGCCTCTGCTACGCCGAATTCGCCGCGATGATTCCGCTGGCGGGCAGCGCGTACACCTACGGCTACGCCACGCTGGGCGAAATTTTTGCCTGGGTGATCGGCTGGGATCTGGTCCTCGAATATGCCTTTGGCGCGGCCACTGTGGCGTCGGGCTGGAGCGGCTATCTCGTCAGCTTCCTGCAAGATTTCGGCATCTACCTTCCCCCGCGCTTCACCGCCACGCCTGGAACGGACCTAGTTTTTTATAACGCGCGCTGGGACCGTCTCGCCACGGTTTTGCCGACGCTAAAGGCGCATGGCGTCGATCCCGCGCTGCTTCCGCACGCCACCGGGGTTTTCAATCTCGTTGCTTTCATCGCGATCATGCTGGTCACGGTCGTGCTTGTGATCGGCATCAAGGAATCAGCCAACGCCAACAATTTCGTCGTGGCGCTCAAGGTTTCGATTGTTCTGGTTTTCATCGGCGTGGCCTCCACCTTCGCCTTCCGCCATCCCGCGGTGATGATGGCCAATTGGCATCCCTTCATTCCGCCGAACACCGGGGCCTTCGGGCACTACGGCTGGTCGGGCATCGCGCGCGGCGCGGGAGTCACGTTCTTCGCGTACATCGGTTTCGACGCCGTTTCCACCACCGCGCAGGAGACGCGCGATCCCAAAAAATCCATGCCCATTGGAATTTTGGGTTCATTGCTGATCTGCACGTTCCTTTACATCGCCGTCTCCGGCCTGCTCACCGGCGTGGTGAATTACAAAGCGCTAAACGTTCCCGATCCCGTCGCTATCGGTGTTGACGCCACGGGCATCGGCTACGCGATGCACGTCGCCGGTCACGCCGTGAAGCTCAGCAGCTTCTTCGTCAAGCTCGGCGCCATCGCCGGCCTCGGCAGCGTCATGCTGGTAATGATGCTCGGCCAGTCGCGCGTGCTCTATGCCATGTCCAAGGATGGCTTGCTGCCGGCCTGGGCCAGCAAAATTCATCCGCGCTGGCGCACTCCGTATATTTCCTCGATCGTCGTCGGTATTTTCGTTGCGACGTTCGCTTCTCTGATTCCCGTCGGCACGCTCGGCGAACTCGTCAGCATCGGCACGCTGCTGGCATTCGTGATCGTTTGCGCCGGCGTGTGGGAGCTGCGCGTGCGCGAGCCCGATATCCCGCGCCACTTCCGCACTCCGTGGGTGCCGTTTGTGCCTATCATGGGCATTTTGGTTTCCGGCTTGATGATGATCAGTCTTCCGCTGGCCACGTGGATACGATTGGTCGTGTGGCTGGCGATCGGCATGATGATTTACTTCGGCTACAGCCGGCATCACAGCCGCGTCAGCAATCCCGAAGCGCAGTAAGGCACATCGTCGCTTCCGCGTGAAGCCCGCCGCGCCGCACTTCGGCTATACTCGGCCCAGCGGCGCTCACTCCCATGAAACTTCTCACCGCCGAACAAATGCGCGAGGCCGATCGGCTCACCACCGAGCGCTACGGCATCGCCAGCCTCGCGCTGATGGATCGCGCCGGCACCGCCGTCGCCGACGTCTTGCGCGAAACGTGCCCCGATCTTGACGCGCGCAAAATCGTCATTCTCTGCGGCAAAGGAAATAATGGTGGCGATGGATTCGTCGCCGCGCGCGTGCTGATCGAGCGCGGCCTGGCGCCGGTCGTCGTGCTCTGCGCCGATCCGGAAGCCATCACCGGCGATGCCGCCGCGAATTTGAAGCGCTGGCGCCAGGGCGCGGGCGAACTGCGCGTGGCGTCGAGCGAATCCGAATGGCAAGCCGCGCGCTCCGCACTCGATGGCGCGGGCGTGATTGTGGACGCTC
Source organism: Candidatus Acidiferrales bacterium (assembly GCA_050014395.1). Lineage (GTDB taxonomy): Bacteria > Acidobacteriota > Terriglobia > Acidiferrales > UBA7541 > DASPOJ01. Next base: position 65,533 of record JBEKDK010000006.1, read on the forward strand.
TGCTCGGCACCGGCCTGCGCGGCCCAGCGACGGGCTTGATGGCGCGCGTGATTGACGACATCAATGCCGCGCGCGAGGCGCCCGCCGCAGGCGCCGCGGCGCCGATGATTCTCGCCGTAGATATTCCCTCCGGCCTCGCATCTGAAGCGCACGATTCGGGCGGTCCCGTCGTCGTCGCGGATTGCACGGTCACGTTCACCGCTCCTAAGGTCGGCCAATTAGTTTCGCCGCGCGCCGATCGTGTGGGCCGCCTCGAAGTCCGCCAAATCGGCACGCCGCGTGAACTTCTTGATTCCGACGCACACTTAAAGCTGCATTGGGTCGAGCCGGCCGAATTTCGCTCGCTTCCGCTCGTGCGCCGCCGCGATTCAAACAAAGGCACCTACGGTCACGCTCTCATCGTCGCTGGCTCCGTCGGCAAATCCGGCGCGGCTGTGCTGGCTTCACGCGGCGCATTGCGCGCCGGCGCGGGCTTGGTCACTGTGGCCACAGCTTCTGAAGCGCTGCCCATGGTGGCTGCCGGGTCGCCGGAAGTGATGACCGTTCCGCTCGTCTCCACCGACGCCGGGTCGATCGGCATGCGCACTCTCGATTACGGCCGCTTCGCCGAGATCGCCGGCAAAAAATCCGTGCTTGCGATTGGACCGGGCTTATCGACGCACAATGAGACGCGTGATTTTGTCCACACCGTTGTCGCGCGCTCGGAAGCGCCCGTGATTCTCGATGCCGATGGCTTGAACGCCTACGATGGCTGCGCCGATTCGCTGAACGATCGCCAGTGCCCATCGCTCACGCTCACCCCGCATCCCGGCGAAATGGCGCGCTTGCTCGGACGCACCGTTGCCGAAATTCAGGCGCGCCGCCTGGATACGGCGCTCGAAGCCGCGAATCGCTGGCGCGCAATCGTTGTGCTGAAGGGCTTTCACACAATCGTCGCGTCGCCCGATGGCCGCGCCTTCGTCAACACCACCGGCAATCCCGGCATGGCCACCGCCGGAACCGGCGACGTGCTGACCGGAATTCTCGCCGGCCTCACCGCGCAATTCGGCGTTGACGATTGGCTGCGCGTGATCGGTCTGGGAGTTTATCTGCACGGTTTGGCCGGAGACATCGCTGCGGCAAGCGTCGGCGAAATACCGCTCGTTGCGGGCGACCTGATCGATTCGCTGCCCGCGGCGTTCCGGCAACTGCTCGCGGAGCGCGAAAGTGCCCGCTAGCGAAAAGTCCGCCGTCTACGTAACGCATTCTCCGGAAGAAACCATCGCGCGCGGCAGGGAATTGGCCGCCGGAATGAAGCCGCCGCTGCTGGTCCTGCTCTCCGGCGATCTGGGCAGTGGCAAAACCACGCTATCCAAGGGAATCATCAGCGGCCTCGGCGCGGCCGGCGAAGATGAAGTCACCAGTCCCACGTTCACGTTGGTCCACGTGTTTCACCACGCCGCCGGCGACGCGCCGGAAAAGTCCGCGAAGATTTATCACGCCGATCTGTACCGCATCGAAAATTTCCACGATCTTGAATCGCTTGGACTTGAGGATGCTCTCTCCGAACCTACCATCATCGTTGTCGAATGGTCCGAGCGCTTCCAATTGGCCAACGATTGGCCGCGCATGGAAATCTCGCTCGAGCACCTCGGTTCAGATACTCGCCGCATCACCGTGCGCACGCCCTAACGCTGTTTTTCCCCGATTTCGCGCACGGTAACGCCGCGTCTGTTAACGGTTTAGCGCCCTCGCCTTGTCCGCTCCCCACAGCCTTGTTAGGCTGGCAATAGGTAACCCGAGCGCCCTGATGCCCGAAAATTTATCCCTAACTGCGGGCGCGAACCCCGAGCGGATCAATCTCAAGCCCTATACCGCCGAGCTGACGCTCGCGTCACTCGCCGTCGGCGTGGACAACATCCACCACGACGTCTTCCTGAGTCCGCGCTTCATCGAAACCTCCTCCACCTATTTGCTCGAGTTCATTCGGCAAAGCGCGCAACTTGCGTTTCTGGCCCAAACCGATCGCCGCGCCAAGAAGCCTCTCGAAACCGGCGTGTGG